>JAIORS010000115.1 GCA_021108005.1 Candidatus Aegiribacteria sp. | reverse complement strand
TAAGCTTTTCCGAAAACCCGGTGAATCCTCTGATATCGGAGAAAAAGGAAGTCATATATCTTTTATCTCCACCAAGAACCAGCGTTTCAGGATGCTCCGTCACCTGCGATACGACATCGGGTGAAAGGTACTGGGAAAACGCGTTTCTTATCTCCTGCTTTCTCCTGTTCTCGGAACTGAAAAGATAAATGCCGCCGGCGAGAATGGTCAGTATTCCCGAAGAAGCGGGAAATACGGTTTCAAGCCATATGCCGTTGCGAAACAAAAACAGGGAAACCAGAAGAAGCAGCAGGGTTGGAAGAGCCGCGAGAACAGTACCAAGAGGTATGTGTTTGACAGCGGAAAGGAAGATTGCGGAAAGGAGTGAAACAATAAGAGCTGCAAGAAATGATACCCATAAAGGGTACATTTTTATGTAATTATCATTCAAGATGTTATCAACAGCTGTAGCGATTACTTCAACACCCGGACATTGAGGAGAATATGGAGTAGGTTTAAGATCGTAAAGGGCGGGAGCTGCGTAACCTATAAGAACAACAGCGTCGTTGAAAATAGTCGTGTCAACAGGGCAGGGCTGTCCCATTGCACGGGCGTTAAGTGCTGCGGTAAGGTCTGCAAGTGGAACACTGGTGTACGTTCCGGCGGTTCCGTGAAACCTGAGCTGAAGCCTGCAGTTGCCGCTAGTACTCAATGCGATATTGCCGATGGTGAATGTGTTCTCGCTGACTGAAATGTCGGGACGTCCAAGGGCAAGCCATGCGATGGCTACTGGAAGCGAGGGGGCAATTCCATGAGGTGTCGAAGTGAGAAGACGGATGCTTCTGAAAACACCGTCAGGATCCTGCCTGTCGCTGGTGCTTCCGAGGATACTGGCACCCCTGGCGATCATTTGAGTAGGTGGTGTGCAGAACCAGGCGGAATCAAGTTCGGATGAGTTCATTGAAACATCTAAAACAGCGTTTTCAGGTATCTCAGATCCTTCACGCTGAAGCATGGCCATGACAAATGTGGTATTCCCCCCGGATGCGAGAGTTCCAAAGATGCTGTCCTCTGAAACTGAATAAACGGATGGAAGGTCAAAGAGAATGTCGAATGCAACTACACTGGCTCCCCAGTCCTGAAGAAGACCGAGAACATCAGAGTAAAGCTGTCTTGGTACGGGCCAGGGCAGCTGATCCATGGACCGACCATCGAGAAGAACAAGGATTATACTGCTGTCAGCCTCTGCGGGTGATGCTGAAAGCTTGAAACGCAAATCAAGAGTACTGCGTTCGAAATTGTCGAAGAACTCGAGTCTTGAAATACCAAAGATCGATACCGTCGCAAGTACACCGATGAGAAGAACCTTCAGCATTCTTCCTGAATCAGCCAACCGGTACTTCCTCGGGCTTCAGTTTTCCAATGTCCAGGAAATAATTCCTCAGGGCGAGTACAGCGTCTTTGTCGAATTGAGTGCCGATTCCATCGATTATAAGGTTAAGAGTTTTCTTCAGTGTGTAGGGTTCACGGTAGTGCCTTTTGGCTGTAAGTGCCTCGAATACGTCAGCGACTGCTATTATCTTGCCTCCTATGGATATCTCAGAGCCTTTAAGGCCGTCAGGATACCCCTTTCCGTCAATCCTTTCGTGATGATGCGCCGCGAATAGGGGAACCTGCTCAAGTTTTTCAGCGAATTCTATCGAAGAGAGAACTATCTTCGTATGCTGCACATGTTTTCTGAGTATAACGATTTCGTCCTCAGACAGTTTCCCAGGTTTCTTGAGTATACTGTCGGGAACGGCGATCTTTCCGTAATCGTGCAGAAGGGCGGCGTAATAAATCGCTTCCCGGGTATCGCTGTCGATGTTCATGTATTCAGCTATTTTGCCTGCCAGAAAAGTAACGTCGAAACTGTGTCCCGCTGTGAGTGGATCCCTTGCTTCAATGGAGATGGTGAGAGCTTTAATAAGGCTTTCGAACATACGTTTGCGGCTTTCAAGAAGCCTGACGTTTTCAATGGTTACGGCGGTTTCAGAAGATACTATTTCAAGGAATTCAGCATCTTTCGAGTTAAAATTACCTTCCTTTTTATTGATGACCTGGAATACACCGATACAGACACCGGAAGGGTTGATAATGGGTGCTGTTATCATGTTCCTTGTGATGAAACCTGTTGTTGCATCAATTGTATTGTTGAATTGCTCGTTATCGGAGACATCGTGCAGGATCAAAGTCTTCGTGCTTCGGAATACTGAACCGGCGATGCCCTGGCTGGCGTCGAAACGTATTTCTTCCGCTTCGCCCTCTGCGATGTAAGACCAGAGTTCATCGGTTTTTCTGCTGTAAAGGAACACGGTAGATCTCTCAACATCAAGAACCTTGCTGGTTTCCGACGCGAGAAGAGTAACAAGGGAGTGCAGGTCTCTGACACGGCTTATAGCCCTGTTGATTCTTAACAGGGATTTCATCTGGACAGCTTCTACGTTTCCGTTTTTAAAGAGCATTCCGTCTCCGTGATATAGAGGACTGTTTCAGTACGTTTCGTACGTAACAAAGACTGTATACCTTCAAAATCTAATCTAACATGTTCAGATACCTCGGGGGAGTGGATGAATTCAGGGAACGGTTTCAAAGAAATCGTCTATTTTCCAGTGTCCGCTCTCGGATACTATTTCAAGGTATATCGTGTCCCTTTCTCCGAACAACCCGTAACCAACAGGAACAAACGTTCTTTCTGCGGATTTCACTGGTTCTTCGGGTGAAATACCAAAAAGAACAATGGCACCGAAAACGTTTGGACTTGATAGTATCTCAAGAAGCAACTGCTTTCCATCCATTCCCTGCATCTCCCGGATTTCCATCTGAAGGCCGAAATAAGAAAGCACATTGGAAATCTGATCAGGATTCTGCGTAAGAACGGAATCTACATCAAGGAGAGCTTCTATGGAAATCATATCAACGGCAGCTGACACGTTTCCCGCAAGGATCGAATCCCTGAATGCCGGTACAATTTCGGTTGAATCGGTTATCGATGCGAATATCATTATTGAGTAAACACAATGCAAAAACATATTTCTCTCCAGGTTATGGTATATTACGGACTCCCTTATCAAACCCGCAAAATGTATAATTGTTGTTCGTCTGTAATCTACGAAATGGGGTGAAAGCATGTCCAGTTTACCGACTGTCGCTATAGTGGGCAGAGTAAATGTGGGAAAATCAACATTGTTCAACCGCATCGCGGGAGGACGCATAGCGATAGTTGACGATCAGCCCGGGGTTACGAGAGACAGGAAGATAACCTGGGCAAACTGGTCAGGCTACGACTTTCTTGTCATTGACACCGGCGGGCTGGAGCCAGGCAGTGAAGATGCTTTTCAGGAGAGTATTGAACGTCAGATAAACCTTGCTCTTCTGGAAGCTGATGCCGTAATTCTTGTGGTTGACGCGGTATCAGGGATTCATCCTTTCGATATTGAGGCTGCGGAACTTGTGCGGAAAACGGGTCTGCCATCATTTCTTGCCGTGAATAAAATCGATAACAATCAGAGAATGGATCTTGTGCCGGAATTCTACAGACTGGGTCTGGGAGATCCATGGCCGGTAAGCGGGCTGCATGGCCACGGGTCGGGTGATCTGCTTGATGCTGTGATCGCCGTTCTTCCTGCCGTTGTAAAAAGCGAGTACACGGGACTTTCTATGGCAGTGGTTGGAAGGCCGAATGTCGGAAAAAGCTCGATAGTCAACAGGTTATGCCGGGAAGAAAGGAATATCGTAACAGACGTTCCGGGAACCACCAGGGATTCTATAGACACCATGGTTACATGGCATGATAATGAGATAAAGATTGTTGATACGGCAGGACTGCGAAGAAAATCACGCAAAATGGATGATGTGGAGTTCTACAGCACAGTGAGAGCCTGGAAATCCATCTCCCGCGGGGATGTGGTTCTGGTTCTGATGGATGGGACGGAGTATCCTGTTCAGCAGGACATTCGCATTGCGGCAAAAGCCTGGGATATGGGCAAGGGTGTTGTAATAGGTGTTAACAAGATCGACCTGGGGATAAACAGGGAACTCTGGATAGACAGCATCATTCAACGTTTCAACCAGGCGAAGAACATCCCGATTCTTTTCTTTTCCGCTCTGACCGGGGAAGGTGCGGACAGAATACTCCCAACAGTTGTCAAGGTCGGGGAAATGCGGGAATCGGAATTCTCAACCCCCGAGGTGAACAGAAGAATACAGAAGGCAGTAGAAGATGTTCAGCCTCCATCACCAAGAGGGAAACTGGTCAAGCTATTCTATGCCACCCAGGTAGGGCAGAAACCTCCGAAGATCCTGATATTCTCAAATCGTCCCGAGGATATTCCGGAGAATTACCGGCGCTATATTGAGAATAACCTTAGGGATTGTCTTGGAATGAAAGGGGTTCCCCTGAAAGTTATCTACAGAAAGAGGAAGCATTGATATGATCCTCTGGCCAGGTATTTTCTACATTCTGTTCGCTTTTTTTTCCGGTTCCGTACCCTGGTCATGGCTTCTGGGTAAACTCCGGGGCGTTGATATAAGGAAAGAGGGTTCCGGTAACACAGGCGCTACGAACCTGTTTCGGGTATGCGGCAGACGAGTAGGCTTTGCCGGGTTGTTTCTGGATGCTCTAAAGGGAGCACTGCCCGTTCTTGCCGCGAAGTATGGAATTACGGGTTTCACGCTTCCAGCCGGGCAATGGGTTCTGGCCGCCTCCTCCGTCTTCGCTGTTATAGGGCATGTTTTCAGCCCCTGGCTTGGATTTCGCGGAGGTAAAGGTGTCGCTACAACTCTTGGTGTTCTGCTGATTTTATCACCTCTGACAGTCGCAGTTGGTTTTGCCGTGTTTATCCTTGTTCTTTCAACCGCAAGATACGTATCTCTCGGCTCAATATCGGCGGCAGTGGCGATGATACCTGCGGTTTTCATTCTGGAGCCCGGTGAGCCTTCCATCCAGATAATTATATGTCTTGTTGCCGTTCTTATTATTGTAAGACATAAATCGAATATTGTACGATTACTGAGGGGGGAAGAAGACAAATTCAGTTTTCGCGGTGGGAAAGATGGCTGATAAATGGGGTATAGCAAGACTGGTCCTTTTGATGGAAAGCCTGGTGGCCAAGGATCTGAAAGTACGCTACAAGAGGTCTGTACTTGGTTTTGCCTGGTTTCTTCTGAAACCCCTGTTCAGCATGGTTGTATACTATTTTGTATTTACACGGATACTGCGGTTCGGCGGGGCGATACAACACTTCTCACTTTTCCTGCTGACAGGACTGCTGCCATGGAATTTCTTCTCCTCATCTCTTTCCGCAACCACATCGAGCCTTCTGGATAACCACAGGCTGATAAGGAGCATATACTTTCCCAGGATGGCTCTTCCGGCGGCCGAGGTAGCGGCCAACCTTGTTCACCTGCTCCTTGCACTTGTTGTACTGGAAGTTGTTCTCATCATATTCGGGCACTATCCGGGGATTTCTATTGTTTTAATACTTCCGGCTTTAATCCTTCTGACGATGATGACAGTGGGAATCGGAATGCTGGTTTCCATCGGAAATGTTTTCTACAGAGACGTCAAACAGTTCATAGAAGTTCTGCTTCTTGCCTGGTTCTACGCGTCCCCGATTATTTATCCACTGGATTCAATTGGTGTTGATATAATTCAGTCTCAGAAGCTGGTGGCTATTCTTAAATTCAATCCCGTTTCAGGTTTCATGGAGATAATGCATTCGATTTTTTATGCGGGTACATGGCCGCCATTATGGTGCTGGATATCCCTGGGCTCCTGGTCCTTCGTGCTGCTGTTTATTGGCATCGCAGTCTTCAGAAAAGCCGAGCCAGTGGTTGTAAAGGAGTTGTAATTTGGATACCGGCTTTATCCGCATGAATGAAGTTACGCTGGATTACAGGCTTTACCATGACAGGGCTGTATCACTGCGGGAAACAATGCTGAATCTGTTCAATAGAAAAACAAGGACGGAAAACTTCAGAGCGCTTGAAGATGTCAGTATCAATATTGATCAGGGCGAATCAGTGGCGATAATCGGATCGAACGGCGCGGGGAAATCAACCACTCTCAAAATACTGGCAGGAATATACCGGCCTACATCGGGAACCGCGGTATCATACGGAAGGATTGCGTCCCTTCTGGATCTTGGGGTTGGCTTTCACCCCGATCTTACAGGCGAAGAAAACCTGATGCTTAATGGCGCCATGCTTGGTCTGTGCAGGAACGATATGAAGCTGCTCGTTCCCGAAATTGCGGATTTCGCCCAGCTTTCCCGATTCATGGATACTCCCGTGAAATACTATTCCAACGGTATGTTCATGAGGCTGGGTTTCAGCCTTGCGACGGCTGTAGATCCGGATATACTGCTGATTGATGAAGTACTTGCTGTGGGTGACGCGGAGTTCCAGCAGAAATGCCACCAGCGAATATGGGATTTCAGGAAAAGAGGAAAGACGATAATTTTCGTTTCACATGACCTTGAAGCCGTGTCAAAGCTGTGCAACAGAGCCATCTGGCTGAATGAAGGCAGGATTAAGATGGATTCCGACGCGGAGGACGTTCTGTCAGGGTACCTGCAGAATGTATCGGCGAGAATGAACGATGTATCCACAACCGCGACTCAGAAAGAATGGGGCAGCAGGGAAATCTGGTTCGATTCGGTCAAACTGAGAAACTCGGATGGTATTCCAACCAGAACATTCAGAAAAGGGGAAGGGATTATTGTAGATACGGTCATAAAGAGCCGTATTCCCTCGAGGGTAGATAATGTGGTTTTCGGTTTTTCCATTCATAGAACAGACGGTGAAACAGTAATCGGAACGAATAATCTTGAAATGAACCAGCCCCTGCTGAGTTTCACCGGTTCGCTCGAATCCAGCATCAGAATAGACCTGGATATCAGAGAACCTGGAACCTATCTTCTTGGCATTGCCCTTACAGATCCGGAAGCAGGCAAAGATTATCACTGGCAGGAGTTCTTCTATCCCATCACATTGATAGAAGAGAGGAAGAATCCACCTCTGAGGCTGTCTCAAGCGATCTGGAAGCATGAATGAAACTACCACTGAAATACAGATACATCGTTATCGTCATTGCGGTTCTTCTACCGAGGATTGCGTGGTTCGTTCTTCTTGGTGGTGATCTGCCGAAACCCGCGCGGGATCAGGTATTTTACATATCCATGGCCGGAAGGGTGGCTGAAGGCGAAGGGATATCATTCAGCAGAGAAATGGGCCTGGTCAAAAGCGTAATGGGCAGGGAGATGGAATCCTTTGACAATTGGACACGGGATCCGAAATATATCTTCGGCATAGTACCGGTAGAGACTCCCACGGCAGCAATAGAACCGGGGTATCCTATCCTTCTGGCGGCTCTTTTCATGATAACAGGGCCATGCACAGGAGCCGTTTTTCTTCTGAATTCCATCTTTGCGATACTGGGAGCATGGGCTGTCTGGAAACTGGTATCGGAGAACTGGGGAGAAAAGCAGGCCATGCTTGCAACCCTGATATGGTCGCTTTATCCATACTACATTTATTACAGTGCCTACGCCATGACAGATATGATTCACATTTCTCTTCTTCCGGTTATCGCGCTGCTTACATTGCGGTCCGCTTCCAAACCAAAGATGGGTTTTGCCGCTGGAATCGCGACGGGTATTCTCTTTCTCATAAGAAGCACAATTCTGTTCACGGTACCTCTGCAGCTGGCCTGGCTGTTTTTCAAAAGAAGATGGAGGGCAGCTCTTCTGCTACTGACCGGTTTTGTTCTTTGCTGCATTCCCTGGGTAATAAGAAACTACGCAGTTCTTGGAAGCCCTGTCCTTTTACCGACAAAAGGTTCCCTCAATCTCTGGATGAGGAACAATCCTTCCATGCTGACTATTGAAGGGATAAACATTCCGGATTTCATCGAGAACGGGATAAACAGAAGGGACCTTCTTGATTATCTTCCAATGGACGGGCTTGAAACGGAGCTCGAAAGAAGCAATATCATCATGAGCAGAGCCAGGGAGTTCGTTTTTGCGAATCCCATGTTGTTCACTTATCTCACAGTAGTTAGAGCCGGTCTTTTCCTGTCTCCTATCGGCGGAACGATGGAAAACGCAGCCGCAAAACTGGCTGGAATACTGATTTATCTCCCCATGCTTCTTATAGCTATCCGGGAGGCGATAAGGAGGAGAAAGGACGGCAGAATTATTTTTCTTGTTTGCTGTTTTTTACTCTATCTGGCACTTCACTCAATCGCTCACGGCGGAGTACGGTACAGGCTGCCCGTTGATACGATTCTTATTGTATTCACATCGCTGTTTATCGGTAGGAAATTGGGTTGGAGCGAGAAAAAACGGATAGAGGAATACACGGAAAGGGGGAAAGATAAAAAGGTATGAAGGTATTTGTAACTGTAGATGACCTTGGAATGGCCGCAGGCGTGAACAGAAGCGTTGAAATACTTCTTCCGAAGGGAGTTATTGATGGCTTGAGTATCATGGCTACCGGCCCGGATCTGGATGGAGCGATTGCACTTGCCTCCAGTTTGGACGTAGCGGTATCAGTTCACCTGAACTGCGTGAAACCTCCCTTTCTTGTTGAGAAAGACTTTCCCTCTTCACATATAACGTGGTTCAGAAAGGGAAGAAAACTTGCTGACAGGGTAAAAAACGAATGGAGGAGCCAGATAGAGAAGGTTCTTTCTACAGGGCTTATGGTAACGAAGTTGGACAGCCACCAGCATATCCATAACGCCAGGGGACTGAGGAATGTTATACTCGACCTCGCGGATGAGTACGGAATAGGAACGGTAAGAGGAGCTGTGCTTCCAGAAAAGTGGAAAAGTCCCTCGTGCTTCGTACTTAACAGACTTGGAAGGAAATTCGCAAAATCAGCGGTCAGACGAGGAATTATAACCCCGGATCTGTTACTGGGTTTCTCCAGAAGTGGTAATGTTACCAGGGGATATCTCGAGAGCATTGGCAGAAGCATAAAGGGTGATGGTGTTGCTGAACTGGTAATGCACCCGGCAACGGAGCCTGTCTGGACATCAACACAGACTGACGAGCTTGAACTGATGCGGTCGGAATGGTTTGCCGAATGGTTGAAAAAGCACTGACAAGAAAAATCCTGCTGTTTGCACTTATCGCCCGGATTATCGTATTCGGTGCCGCTTCACAGGGTATCTTCCTGATTGGAGAAGGCAGAACACAGGCAAATCTGGCGGAGAACCTTCTAGGGGGAAGAGGGTTCATGATTTCCCGAAGCATGATGCATCCAATTGAGGAGGAAAACGCTCCTCCGATGTTCCGAAAGTCCATTGAATTCTACAGGAGGGTAGACGGCTATTACGGGGCATTAAGGCCGGAACAGCCGACGATGTTCCTTGTACCCGGATACGCGTTTTTCATGGCGGGAATATTTGCCGTGTTCGGACAGGGGAATTACCTTGCTGTAAGGGGAATTCAGCTGCTCCTCGGTTTATTAACGGTGCTTATCGGTCTAAAAATAGCGGGAAGGTTTCTTTCAGGCCGATATCTATACTTTGCCGGGCTCTTCTTCGCTCTAGATCCATTTGAACTTTACTACGAAGCTTTGCCGGCAACACAGGCGCTGTTTTCGCTCCTGTTTCTTCTTGGAATATTCGTATCGCTCAGGATAATGGAACGCAGCTTAAACGGGGGCAGATATTTTATGATATCGGCACTGGACGGTGTTGTATGGGCTGCTGCCTTCTACGCGCGTCCAGCTTCCCTGCCCGTAATGGTCTGGCTGCTCATGATATTGCCGTTCACACCGCTTCTGAAGCGATTTATCGACAGGCTCAGGGGTACTTTCGAAAAGAGGAGGGGAAAGCAGTGGTTCTCCAGAAATGGTTTACTGGCGGCGATTACAATCCTGGTTGTATTTTCTCTTCTCATGCTTCCATGGGGAATCCGGAATAGCAGGATTTCCGGAACTTTTCGCATCATGCCTGCTCAGGGCGGAGTCAATCTGTGGGAGTACAACGGAAGAATATTTACGGATCACTTCCTTAATGAAGCCCGGGGCGCGTTACTGTTGTACAGCGATCTTCGTGATGAGTACATTGACAGGCTCAATTCTCCCGAACTCGCGGAGTTCCCTGAATTCAGGGATGAGCCGGAGTGGGTAAGGGACAGCATACTCTACGAGAGAAATATCCGTTTTATGCTTGATAACCCCGTACTGACACTGAGGCTGATCTCCCTTCGTTTTGTGGAGTTCTTTAAACCATTTCCTCTTAATTCATTCTCGCCGTTTTACACGATTGCAGGTTTGCTTGTGCTTTTCTGGGTACTGTTCTTTCTGTGGGGAGGAGCGGTAAGATGCTTGCTGGAAAATGGAGCTGAAGGTTTCTTCCTTGCCACAGTTGTAGCGGGATATTCACTAATGCACCTTCTTACGGCTTCCGGAACTCCGCACAGAGTAGCCATCGATTTCCCAATGGCCATAGCGGCGATGTGCGGTGTGAGATACTCGGTACGAAGATACCTTGCATGGAAGGAACAGAAGTATGCCGGATAAATATCCCGTTCTTCTGGTAAAGACGCATGCCTTTGGTGACGCATTGCTCTGTACTCCTTCGGTAAGAGAACTCGCAGGGAGAGAGGAAACGGAATTCTGGGTTCTTACAGGTGATTCAGCAGCGGATGTGTGGGAGCGATTTCCAGGAATAAAGAAAGTATTTGTGGCTCCAGTACCTCCCTCGGGCACCGGTGGTTACCTGAAGCTCCTGGGGTGGTCCGTCAGGAACAGAAAACTCCTGAAAAATGTAAAGGAAACACTGGTGTTTCAGGGCTCACCGGCCATCAGGAGATGGGTACGGTACCTTACGGGAGCAACTATGAGATCATCAGGCGGAAAGCCCATAGGTAAATGGGAGAGTGTATTTCCCATGTCTGAAAAGGAATTCGCGGGCAGATCCTACTCGAAAACAGCCGGTGTAATTCCAGACGATTGGCGACCTGTTTTTCCGGTAAGGAAAGCAGAAAAGGAGTGGGTTTTAAAGTTGCGCTTTCCCCGGCCTTTGTTTGCCATAGCTGCGGGAGGGGGGAAGAACCCCCGGGATACCGTAATCGAGAAAAGATGGCTTCCCGACAGGTTCGCGATAATAATTGACAGGCTCTCGGCCGCTGGATTCAATATCGTTCTTATCGGGGGGGAAGATGATATAAAGATTTCGGAGGAGACTTCGAAACTGTGCAGGGCCGCAGTAATCGACATGACCGGGAAAACAACATGGGGACAGACCGCGGCAATTTTTGATCAGTGCTGCGGGTTTCTGGGTGTAGACAGCGGATCCGCCCATCTTGCGGCGGCAAGGAAAATACCATCGGTTGTTATTTTCGGCCCGTCATCTCCGCAATACCTCTTTGCCCCGGGTCTTATCAGACCTGTCAAGGCTGATATCGAATGTTCGCCATGCTATTCGAACAGCCTTTTTCCGGGATGTGTTCATGAAAAGGCCATATGTATGAATTCCATTGAGACTGAAGAGGTCTGGATCGCAGTACAGGAAGTTATAAATGAGAATTACGGCAGTTAACCCTCCTTTTATCCCGGGTTACAGCAGGGGGCAGCGAAGTCCGGCTGTTACAAAAAGCGGGACTCTGTACTATCCAATCTGGCTGGCATACGCAACAGGCGCGCTTGAGAAGGCTGGCCATGAAGTTGATCTGGTCGATTCTCCGGCTGATGGGCTGGATGCTGAACGGACCATTGACAGGATACATGGTTTTGATCCTGGACTGGTGATTGTGGAGACTTCCACCCCTTCCATCGAATCCGACGTGCGATTTGCGGACTCAATCGTTGGAAAAGGAAGGTTCGTTGTACTCACAGGGACGCATCCATCCGCCCTGCCTGATGATACACTGAAGTTGGGAAAAAAGTTTGCAGGCGTTGTCATAGGTGAATACGAGAATCCACTTACGGAACTGGCGGAAGCGATTGAACATACGAGAGATCCCGCGGGGGTCAGGGGCCTGTGCCTGCGGCAGGAAAACGGCGAACCTGTTTTTACGGGTGAAGCGGAAAAAGTGAACGATCTTGACTCACTGCCGTACGTCAGCAGCGTTTATGCGAAACACCTCAATGTAGTTAAGTACAACAATCCAAATGCTCTTCATCCCCAGGTGATGATAATGGGGGGCAGAGGTTGTCCTCATAGATGCACTTTTTGTGTATTCCCGCAAACACTTCAGGGAAGGAAGTTCAGACGAAGATCGGTTGAGAATATAACTGGTGAGATGCTCTGGATTCAGAATAACATGCCAGAGGTAAGGGCGGTATTTTTCGAGGATGATACCATATCCGTTGACAGAAAGCGGCTCAGGGAACTTGCCGGATCCTTTATTGAAAACGGAGTATCGGTTTCATGGACATCGAACATGAGGGCGGATGTTGATTTTGAAACACTCATGCTCTGCAGAAAGGCAGGACTGCGGACAGTATGCGTGGGATTCGAAAGCGGAAGCAACAAAATGCTAACGCAGATGCGCAAGGGAATAACTACTGATATGTCATCTCGGTTCGCTGAAAACGCGCAAAAGGCGGGAATACTGGTTCATGGATGCTTCATGGTGGGAACACGTGGAGAGAACAATGACACGATGCGAAAAACACTGAAATTCGCGCTTGAAATAAACCCTGATACGGCACAGTTCTACCCCATGATGGTCTATCCCGGCACTGAAGCCTACAGGCAGGCACTTGAATCGGGAAACCTGCTCGCGGACAACTGGCGAGACTGGCTTACGGAAGAGGGGCTGCATAATTGCGTGATAAGGACGGAAAGTCTTTCTTCAGCGGAACTGGTTGATTTCTGCGATTACGCAAGGCGCAGATTTTACCTCAGACCTTCCTATATCCTCAGAAAACTCTGGAGGAGCCTTATCGACAGAGATGAGCGAAAAAGAACGTTCCTTGCGTTTTCGACTTTCAGAAAATATCTCTTCAGGAATTCAAGGCGGAGGTAAGATCCATTTCATCTGAAAAAGCATGTGTGGTCATACCTGCGTACAACGATTTCAAGCGGCTGGATAGATGTCTGGATGCCCTCGGCAACCAGACTGTAAGAGACAGACTGGAAATCATCGTATCCCTCGATGGCGGAGAATCGTTACCCGGACGAATGAGGGCAAAGGCTGATAAAATCATTGAAGGCAGGCACGAAGGACCAGCTGCGGCAAGGAACCGGGGATGGAAGGGAACTGACGGGAACCCGATATTATTCACAGATTCCGATTGTGTACCGGATCCGGGCTGGGCGGAGGAGATGCTGAATGTACTCACCGCGGGAGCTGATGCTGTGAAGGGAGTTTATTCATTCGGGGGCGGAAAGATTATACAGAGGCTGGCGCAGGTGGAATTCGAAGAAAGGTACAGGCTCCTTTCGAAGTCCGATACTATAGATATGATAGATACTTATTCCGCGGGTTACCGGCGCGGAGTACTGATGGAGGCAGGGGGATTCGATGAAACATTTCCATTTCCTGACCATGAGGATGTAGACCTTTCCTATAGAATGGCTGAAGAAGGATACATTTTACGTTTTGCCCCGGAGGCAAAGGTAGCTCACACACACAGGGATACATGGAAGACATATCTGCGGATGAAGTTTTCCAGGGGCAGATGGAGGATGAAGATCCTTAGAAGATTTCCCCGGAAAACAGGAACTGATTCCTACACACCGATATGCATGAAAATCCAGATACTTCTCTGTCCGCTTATGCTTCCGGCGTTACTGCTTTTACCCGTTAATCCGTTGATCTCCGTGTTATGGGCCGCGGTTTTCATTCTAACTACGATTCCCCTTGTCCTGACAGCATTCAGAATGGATAAATTGCTGGTTCCCGTAATCCCCATTTTCGCGTTCTTAAGGAGCTGTGCTCTGTTTTCAGGTCTTTGCAGAGGTATATTCACCTCTAAAGGGGTGAACGAATGAAGCTAGCGCCGGTACGAAGATCGGACCGTATACTGATGATTCTTCTGATTGCGGCTGACTTAATAACCATTCCGTTCGTATTCATGCTTACATGGGTGTTGAGAACTGACGTTTTTGTAAATGTACTTCCCGGATTCTATCATCATTTGAGTTTGTACATAATGATTATGCCGGTGGTTGCGGTCCTCTGGGTATTCTCCTTCGCCAGGACCGGTCTGTACAGCCCGAGGAGGTATCTTGGTAACATGGGTGAACTCCAGCAGCTTTTGAAGGCCTTCGTATTCCTTCTTGTTGCCCTAATGGCCGCCAGCTACCTTGCAAGGATGGAATTTTCAAGGGTGATCCTCTTCATGTTCATAGGAATTTCAATACCCGTAACGGTGTTTTCAAGGTTTCTGGCAAGAAAGGTAGCTCAGGCAATAGCTCCGGTAAGAGAGGTTCCAAGGATTCTGGTTGTTGGTACAGGTGAAGTTGCCGCGAGGGTTATCAGTGCGCTGAGAAGGCTTCCGGGAAACCCCCCCGAACTTGTTGGAGTGATTTCTTCTATAGCTAACGAGGACGAACGGTTCGAAGGAATAACGATAATAACTTCACTGGATAGTATCGTTGAGGAAATAGACCGGATGAACGTTGATGAGGTTTTCTTTGCCGCGCCTGAACTGGAACGTTCGAGGATACTTGAGATTATTTCTCTTGTTAAGAATAAAAACATTCATTACAGGCTCGTAACTGATCTGTTTGAAATAGCTCTTGGAGTCACAGACGTTGATGAACTGGCGAAATTGCCAATTGTTGAAATAGGGTATGGTGAACCGGGTACATTACACAGAATAACTAAAAGGATCATGGATATATCGATATCCTTTCTTCTTATTCTGTTTCTTTTTCCTCTGATGGCTGTGATATATTTTATCCAGCTTATCAGCAAGAGCGGTTCACCTGTTTTCAGTCAGAAAAGGGTGGGACTCAGTGGGATGGAATTTACCCTTTACAAGTTCAGGACGATGAAACCGGAATCCGACGAGTACGAAGTAGCTCCGATTTCAATAGATGACGAAAGGGTTACCGGTATCGGAAAATTTCTCAGAAGAACAAGCCTTGACGAACTGCCTCAGCTTTTTAACGTTTTCCGCGGAGAAATGAGTCTTGTTGGCCCGAGACCCGAAATGCCATTCATTGTAAAAAGATACACCAGCTGGCAGAGACATAGGCTGGATGTAAAACCGGGGTTGACAGGGATGTGGCAGATAATGGGCAGAAAGGAGCTTCCCCTTCATGACAATCTGGAATATGATTACTACTATATTCGGAACCAGTCATTGATGCTTGATTTTACGATATTTGTAAAAACTATCGCAACGATATTCAAGGGAAGGGGTGCATACTGATCGGCTGCTTGCTTCTATTTCTTCTTTCACTGCAATCTTTTCCGGATGCTCCGGGAACTGCGGGATGTGCATGTGGACCTTACGCATGGTCTGACGACGCGTCGTCATGTCTTATTGCCCCTGCCGGGCTGGTGAGGATTACCGGAACCCAGTTCTCAGTTTATTCAACTGCCAGTAACATGGAGAATAACAACATATTCGCAGCGGGAGTCATGGAACTGGGATCGTATAACTACGGCGCCGCAGCCGGATGGATAAGGTCAGAATCAAAACCTGATACTCTTCAGGCGGCTGTAATCGCAGCCAGGACAGTAAGAGGTGATCCTGTCGGTTTTATGGAAGGGGTGTTCGGGCCGAGTATCTCAATAGGCGGGAAACTGGGATTGACCGTTACAGATGACGATTCGGTAGAGAACGGTGAAATGCTTTCCGCAGGCTTTGGTTTTCAGTTCTCAGTATTCCCCACCATAGCAATTGGCGCGAATGTCTCTGATCTCAGGCTCTACGGCGACAGACTTAACGATAGAGTTATCGGTTACGGTTTTTCAACAGTATTTGACAGAAGATTTCGCGGGCATTTCTCGGTAACGGATGGCAAGAGCGCTGTTGGTTTCGATCTGGGAGTAAATGACTGGCTAACGGTGCGAACAGGGACCGATGGCTCATCCTGGAATTCGGGAGCATCCATCGAGCATGAGTGGCTGAGACTGGACTGGGCAGTACTGTTGAACGAGCATGACTGCAGGCAGGTTATTGGCATTTCCGTATCCCCGGGAGGCTATTAATGAATATTTCATTCTTAGCTTCTATGATTCTCTTTGCCGGCAGTACGGATTCAACGAATGTTTCTATTATTCCCGAGAACTGGATATTCGGTTACGACTGTCTTTTTGACGCTTCCGCCGGGGGGAGCTGGAAAAGCAATCATCCGATAATTGACAGTACGAATATTGACGCGGCCGTTTCGGTACGGATCGAATCACCGGAAGTTGATTTTCTGGCAACCGGAGCGATTCAAAGTGATTCTATTTCAGAGGTTCTGTTCAGGAGGGGCAGGGGTGTCGTGAAATGGCCGGGTACTCCATGGATAGGCGCGGGTGTTTACCTGAACGATCAGCAGCCTTTCATAGCAGGATTGTCAAATCCGGTGGTTGAATGGGGTTGGGTGGATATAGACTCCATTCGGGGTTACGGTTTGTCTTCCGGCGGTATCCTTGGTTTCCGTGGAGAGTACCTTATTCAGCTTACCCGGGGCGATACGCTTACACAGTTGAACGTGCGTTCACCATGGATGGGATTCGTTGCTCTGGACTACGCAAGGGCACAGCTTCGCACCACTGATTCCATACCGGATGAAAATATCGTTGTTAATGCATTGTCAGTCAGAGGGGATTTCCGTTACTTCAGCCCATGGCTTATCGTTGCCGGAGCTGAAGGAGAAGCGGGTGAATGGGCTGTATCAGGTGAAATCCGCGACTACTCTCCATTTAACACACGGTGGGGAAGGATAGAAATCGTTCCTGGAATCCACTTCGCCGGAGAAAGTATTGAATTTCCAGGAAGCGCTTTCGTGCCCGGGCAGAGGGTAATTACGCTTGGCGCGTTTCTTGAATCAAGCAGATATTTTGCCTCAGCCGGTATTAAGGGTATGGTTGACTTCGAAAGTGACAGCCTGAGTGGAATTTCGGCATCTGCGGGGTTACTATCGGAGATTGGGATAGCATGGGATATGATCTTTGATTATTACTCCGATGGAGATTACAGAGCAGTTATGTCTTCCATCACTTCCGATTCCTACGCTTCCGCAGGGATAGCAGTAGAAATAATGAACGACAGCTCAAGGGTTACAGGGAGCGCTTCCTATTCTCCAAGGGTCGATGTATGCGCGGAGTTATCTGTTTCAGGCGATATTGATGACAGTCTTCAACCCGCGTGCGGTCTTGCTGTATCCGCGGCGCTTGGTCCTGTAACGGGCCTTGTGAGAATAGACTGGGACTACGCGAATTCTCCTTCCTTTCGGATAGATTTGAGAGGATTGCTGAGATGATCAGAATATTCACCGTATCCATGGTCCTGCTCTGTCTGGTCGGATGCTCGCTTTTCATTCCAAGGGAAAGACCACACGAACAGGGTAATGCACTTGTTCTCTGGTTGCCCGGAGCATCTTCGGTTCAGGTACTCTCTGACTGGAATGACTGGGGCTCGACCGTTGCAGCAGGTGGTTTGATAGACCCGATAACTGGAAGAATGGAAAGAGACGAAAGCGGATCCTGGATACTGGACATCGAGGGGTTGCCGGCCGGGGTTTACAGGTACGCCTATTTTGTGAATGGATACAAATGGATAAGAGATCCGGCTAATCCCGAAACAGCTGCTTTTGAAGGTCGAATTGTTTCCGTTATCATGATTCCGGACTGATTGAAAGGAAGTGATTTTTGGCTTCTGTAAAATTTCAGGGAGTAAGTAAAACCTATCAGAAAGATATCCTTGCTCTTGCCAAATTCGATATTGAAGTCATGGACGGGGAGTTCCTTGTTCTCGTAGGTCCCAGCGGATGCGGAAAATCGACAACTCTTCGTGTTCTGGCGGGGCTCGAGGAACCAACCACGGGAGAGCTTTTCATAGGTGATCGGAATGTAACTGACGTGAAGCCACAGGACAGAGATATAGCTATGGTTTTCCAGAATTATGCTCTTTATCCCCACATGACCGTTTACGACAATATGGCTTTTTCACTGAAGATGAAGAAAATGCAGGTAGGAGAGACAGATAAAAACGTGAAAGACGCTGCTGAAATTCTGGGGATCTCAGATTATCTGCAGAGAAAACCAAGGGAATTGTCAGGGGGGCAGCGTCAAAGGGTTGCCCTGGGACGAGCAATAGTCAGGCATCCAGCTGTTTTTCTTTTCGACGAACCCCTTTCGAACCTTGATGCCAAACTCAGGGTACAGATGAGGAATGAACTGAGCCTGCTCCACACAAAGCTGGGCTCAACCATGATATACGTAACACACGATCAGGCTGAAGCGATGACACTCGGAGACAGAATAGTGGTGCTGAAGGATGGATATATTCAGCAGATTGCCACACCTCTCGACCTGTACGATAATCCTGATAACAGCTTTGTTGCCGGGTTCATAGGCAGCCCTTCAATGAATATTCTGAATGTTGAACTGGAAAACGGCACGCTCCGAGCGGGTGATATGGTTATGGAGAATACTCCCTATGCAGCCCTGCCGAACGGCGAATACCTTTTCGGAGTAAGGCCGGAAGATATTCATCAATCTGAGGAAAGCCGGTTTGCAGGTGAAGTCGAAGTTGTTGAAACCCTTGGTAATGAAAATATCATCTACATGAAATTCGCTGGAAAGCAGTTCGCTGTGAGATGCAGCCCGACAGTGAAGGTTGTTCCAGGAGATATGTTCGGATTTTCGGTTGAATTTGGAAGATGTCATCTTTTCGATATGGATGGCTTACGCATGCAGTTTGATTCAGAAAAAAAGGCGGGCGAATTGGATACGGTTGTTCAGTAATTGAGTATTAAAGAAATCGGGTTCGCTTTTCTTGCAGCCCTTAGCGTAAGTGTGATTCTAACGCCGATGGCAAAGCGGGTTGCTCTTAAGTATGGGTTCGTGGATAAACCGGATAGAAGAAAAAGGCATCTCATGACCACTCCGCTCCTGGGAGGAATGGCGATCTATCTGGCTTTCGGAGCAGCAGTTCTTGCAGGCATGCTGCTGTTCAGCGGTGACTGCAGCATGATTCCAATCGACTGGAAAACACTCTGCATTATGGTTATAACCGGAGCAGGATTGATGTCGATCATGGGATTTGTGGATGATGTCTTCGGCTTTTCTCCCATTATCAAACTCATTCTTCATACTATAGCCGCGATTCTTGTGAGTTTCATTTTCATTACAAAGGGAGCTTTGCTGAGCGTGTTCCTTACTGGAAGCAGTCTTGCCTGGCTTACCGCACCACTGACTCTGATCTGGCTTGTGGGTATCACTAATTCTGTCAACCTGCTTGATCATGCTGATGGTCTATCCGCGGGAACATGCGCTATCGCGGCTATATTCTTTTCAGTTCTTAATGTACTCGCGGGGAATTACTCTATCGCATTCATCAGCGCAGCACTTGCAGGGGCGACAATCGGATTCTTCTTCTACAATTACAATCCGGCTTCGATTTTCATGGGTGACTGCGGAAGCAATATGCTGGGTTTTATGCTTGGAATAATCGCTGTGCTTGGTGTTTACACTTCGGAAGGGTCGATCCGGGAAATTGCCGTTTTCACTCCGATATTTATTCTTGCCCTTCCTTTGATAGATACCGCTTTTGTACTGAGATACAGATGGAAAACACGGAAACCGCTTTTCAACGCTGACAGGAATCACCTTGCTCACCGTCTCATGAGGCTTGGATTAACCCATAATCAATCCGTAGTTGTCTTGCTGGTTCTTTCGGCTCTGATGGGCACATTGGCTCTGCTTCTGCCAACATTGGAACCGTATCAGGCAGTACTTCTTTTCATACATGCCCTGGGTCTCATATGTCTGTTTGCATTTTTCATAAACCGTGCTGAAACCAGGGAGAAAAGGGGATGAGGAGTATTCCGAGAACCGTTATTCAGATAATCATCGTCCTTACAATACTCGGGTCGATATTTCTCGTTCAGACGAACAGCAGAAGCAGTATACTGATAAAGGAAGCAGTCTACGTTGGAGGCGCTGCGCTTGCATTGCTTGTCGCGTCTTTGTGTATAGTAATAGACGGCAGAATCGCATTGGAGAGATTCAGCAGGTCTCTGGCAGTGTCCTTCTGTCTTCTTATGCTGTGGATGATATTCAGGCATTACGCAGGGATTCAATCCGTCAATGGCATGAAGTACATATACAGTACAATTGCCCTCGCCGGCTTGGTTATCGTAATAGCAGCCACGTTCACGAAAAGCGCCAGGGACGGTATTCTGTGGGTTATGGTGGTTTCCACTATTCTTTTATCCATATACGCAATCCTTCAGTCCTTCGGCATAATATTATTTCAATGGGACGCAGGTCTTACGCAAATGGCAAGAAGTTCGGGCACAATGGGGAACGCGAACCTTCTCGGGAGTTTTGCAATGGCAATGCTGCCTGCCGGTGCCGGATTTCTCCTGAGCAGATCACGTCTTTCGAGATTCCGTTACATATCTGCTGTAGTTTTTGTAATGCTTTGCACGGGTGCAATGCTCGCAAGCAAAACCAGGGGAAGTCTGATAGGGCTTCTGGCCATCACGGTCATTCTTCCTTTCATTCCATTCGTAAGAAAAAACAAACGAAGATTTGCTCTGACGATTCTGGTTTTGCTGTTTCTTATAGGCAGCTCAGTTCTCTTTCTGGGCAGCCGTATGGAAGAGCTTGTTCATACTGATACAGGTACTCTGCAGGTCAGGCAGTTGATATGGTCCGGTGCGCTTTCCATGATTCTCAGTAATCCTGTTCTTGGGAACGGGCCGGGATCATTCCAGATATTGTTTCCAGCGTTCAGAAATCCGGAGTATTTCCTTCTTGGTGTCAGCCACAACACACTTCACGCACATTGTGAATATATGGAAATACTTGGTGATATTGGAATTATAGGGTTGCTTCTTTGGGCAGCTGTGGCTTATTCAATATTCAGGATAGTGTACAGAAAATGGAAATCTATTTCCGAAAATATCGAAAAACCGGAGGTATCTGGCAATGAATGGCTAATTCTGGGTCTTCTGGCCGGCATTATCGCTCTTCTGGCTGAGGCTTCAGTATCGGTAGCTTTGAGATGGCCTTCATCAGAATTGCTTCTCGCTCTGTTTACCGCTTTGCTTCTTGCTTCCATTCCATCCAAATTCGCTCCTCTGAAAAGTCTCAGGAGATATGGTTCAGCAGCTGTGCTTCTTCTTATAGCGATTATTCTTGGAACCGTTTCTTTTCCGGTTTACCTGAGGGCAATGAGATCCGGCAGAGAGCTGTTCACAGGAAAAGATATATACCTGACACGTATACAGTTTGAAGTGGCGAACGCTGTCAGGGCTTCCAACGAATGGAAAGCAAACGGAAACGACGAATCTATGCGGACGGCACTTCACTGCTACAATAACGCAAGACAGATAGCGGACAGCTCTGTGACATGGTGCGAAAAGTGTGTTGAAACGAATCCTGATGAACTCGGGGGATGGTACGCGCTGGGAAGCGCATACATATCAAATGCCAGACTGTATCAGAATATCTCGCCTTCATTAAACTCAGTTCTCACCATAAACGGTATACAAGCGGAGAATTACGAAAAAGCTGACCGATACATGAGGCTTGGACTGGCAGCTTACGATTCGCTTACCAGAAGGGCTCCGAATTATGCTGAGGTTCATAACAACCTTTCCATTGTATGGATAAGTCTCGGTTTTCCCGACAGTGCTCTTGCCTCAATGCGGAACTCATGGGACCTTCATGCCCACAATAGAATGGACTATTCGGAAAAGATCAACTTTCTGAATATCCTTACCGAGTCCGTTGACGGTGTATATCTGAAATGGCAGACGTCAATCGTATTGATGAGCAAATTGAGAGAAGAAAGCTGTGGGATTGATGATGAGGATTCAATATTAAGAATGCTGTTGTTCGACTTCGGCACCACATTCCTCAGATATGCGGATTCAGCGGACAGCCTTAACCATGAGCTCAACATGCTACTGAGCAGCAGAGAGCCGGACTATGCTTCCAGAATAAAAGAATGCACCGACATACAGGTACAGCGGATGCATGAAGGTATGGATATACTTCAGCGGTTTGAAGAGGGAGATACAGCCGGAGTGATAAGGGATCTCAACAGTATTCATCAGGATGAACTCGATGTGCTGCCAATTCACCAGGCGGTGAAGGGACTAATACAAGCTTCAAAGGGCGATATTGAGGGCATGCGAATGGTAAGTGAAATTCTTGGTCTTTTAAACGGAATCGATTTTGAGGATTTAACAGCATGGCCCATCGAAATATCGCGGATGGTGAACGAATTGAATAAAGCACTCCTGAGCACCGGGCTGAATGAATCCGAAGAGAGACGAATGTACATTTTAAATGAAACCAGTATGCTGATTTTTGACAGACGCATATTTGAAGTCATTAGCTTCATAGATTCATCACCTTTTCTTCAGTACGAAGTTGCGGACGTGAAAGATAAGCTGCAAACCATATGGTGGCATATTGGAGGTCCTTTGTACTGTTTCATGAATATGAGGGATGATCAGACCGGAACCCCGGCCATGAGGGAGATGTCATTATTGGAAGACTCGTACTCAGGACTGCTTGCACTGGAATCACAGGATTCACTGAATGCGGAACTGATAAAGCTTGAGATCCAGTGGCTTTACGTATTTTTCTGTTCGTCACTCAGCAGCATACCTTACTACAGCGCTGTTCAGTCTGATCAGATACTTTCACTTCTTATTGATGCCCGAATGAGACTGGTTGATATTATTGGAGAAGATGAAGCGCACTACCAGATAGGCAGTATGCTCAATGATCTTTCAATTCGATCACGCTTCCTGGCCGGAGGTAGGTCTACGGTTCAATTAGAAGCTCTCAGGAGCGATCTTGTTACGGGAAGAATCAGCCGGCCTGACTTGCCATAAACGCTGAGAAAAACTAGATTTACTTAACGAGTGCGCTAGAAGAATCAAAAGATTCAAAAGGCGGTATCTTCCGCCTTTATTTTATATTGTAGAATTAAGGAGATATGGAAACCTCTGATTTGTTTGAAGATATAGATGAATTTGTTGATAAAGCCGGTCTAATGCTGGTTGATTTTACCATGAAGAACATTGGCAGAAGCCACATTATAAGGCTCCTTGTTGACAAACCGGAGCGGGTTACCATCAAGGAATGCGCTGAACTCTCAAGAAGTATTAAGGACCACCTTGATGGAAACATGCTTCAACTGAATTACAGGCTGGAAGTGAGTTCACCCGGAATAGGACGTCTTCTCAGTACGGAGGTTGACTGGGAAAGATCAGTTGGAAGAAAACTTTCCGTACAGATAGAGGATGAAGATTTCATCGACTGGCTTGAAGGATACAGTGAAGGGTGCCTTAAGTTCAGGGAAGGCAGGATAGTAACCGCCGATGATATTGTGAGGGCAGTGGAAGTACTGGACTGACTGAAACTGTTTTAAGTTATAGGATTTGCGAGGAGATTAAAGTGTCAGACAATTATCAGAGAATAGAAGCCCTGGCTGCTGTGATAAGGGAAAGTAAAGGCGCGAATCAGGAACTTCTTCTGGAATGGCTTAAAAGAGGGCTGATGGAAGCAACCGAGAAAGAATTCGGTTCACCTCAGAATATTAAGATAACATGGAATCAGAAGACCGATGATGTTGTTATCGTTGCTCTTGTGGAAGTGGTCAGGGAAGTTGATCCTGCGTGGTCTCATCTTCAGATCACAAGAAGAAAAGCAAGGAAGTACAACCCCGAGGCCGATTACGGTGATGAAGTTGGAATACCAATCGATTTCGATGATTTCGGTCGTTCTGCGATAAACGTATTCAGGAATGAGTTTCACACTCTTGAGAGATCCGCGGAGAGAGATAAGGTTTACGATGAGTATTCAAGCAGGATAGGCCAGCTCATTCCAAGATGCGTGGTTCAGCAGGTTTACAGAAACAGGGTCAATGTCCGTGTAGCCGGACAGATAGACGCTGTCATACCACCTGAAGAAAGGGCCAGGGGTGAGAGGTTTGAACACGGTGATACCGTGCTTCCTGTGCTTGTTGAGGTTCTCAGCCCGGAGAGTACCGATCCTCAGCTTGTTCTTTCAAGAGCTAATCCACTGCTTGTTAAAAGGCTGTTCGAACGGGAAGCTCCTGAAATCGACGAGGGCGTGGTACAGATTAAGGCCATTGCCCGCGAAGCTGGCGTCAGAACGAAGATAGCTGTGGCAAGTAACGATATCAGGGTTGATGCTGTAGGTACCTTTGTCGGAATGAAGGGCATGAGAGTACAGTCCGTTATGCGTGAGTTAAACGGTGAGCGAATCGATATTATCTCCTGGACAATAGACAGGAAGCTCCTTGTGACCAGCGCTCTTCTCCCGGCAACCGTTCTCAAGGTAACGATGGATACCAGGATAAACCACGAGACCGGTGAAGAAGAGAGTATAATGGTAGCTACAGTTCCTGATGACGAGATAGGAAGAGCAAAAGGCAAGGGCGGCCATAACGTAAGACTGGCCGGCAAATTAATAGGATACAGGATTGAAATCGAGGAAAAATCTATCTGGGAGGAAAGAAAGCGGTGGGAGGAAATGCTGCGAGTTGACATTTCGGAATTCGAATGCGTCAACAGTCAGCTTGCTGAAAGACTGACCCGCGCAGGATTTGATTCTGCTGATACACTTATCGATTGTTCAATGGATAGACTTCGTGGTGTTCAGGGAGTGGGCCCGGTGAAAATAAAACAACTCCTGAAGGAAGCCGCTGAGCAGATAGAGACAAGAAGTGAAGTAGTTGAAACAAGGAAAGAGGAAGCCAGAAAAGCTGAGCTTGAAAATGAAGCTGCTGATGAACAATCGGTTGGAGATATTGAAACCACAGAGGAGTGACGACCAGCCGCAGCGCATTGGCGATACTGTTGTATGGAATAACTAAGATCGAATGAATTGCAGGATAGAATAATTGAAGGAAGCGGGTGATTCCCTTGGCTGAAAAAAGCAGTGGGAAGAAGATAAGAGTATACGAAATGGCCAAGGAGCTGAATCTGTCAAGTGAGGCGCTTATAGAGATTCTTAAGAAAATGAAGATATCTGTTAAGAGCCATATGAGTTCGCTCACCCCTGAAAAAATACTTGAGGTAAGGAACAGATTTGACCAGGAGAAGAAGGCTGCAAGAACAAAAACAGTTCAAAAGAAAAAGAAGAAGAGAAGACGCCGTCATAAACCCAGAGTGACTGCGGAAGCAGTTAAAACTGTTAAAGACACTCTCGCGAAAATTGATTCAGGTGGGGGACGTACCAGGCAGAAGAAGCGAAAAAAATACAGAGAAGAGAAAAGCGAGAAACAACAGGATATTGTTGATGACAGCGTTACCCGGACAATTCGAATAACCGAATATACAAACCCATCAGAACTATCCGATCTTATGGATATTCCGCTGAACAAAGTAATCGGGAAATTCATGGAACTCGGTGTGATGGCTACCGCCAATCAGAGGCTTGATGTTGAAACTGTATCTTTGGTAGCAGGCGAATTCAATTTTGAAGTCGAAACGGTTGCGAGCTACGGAGCCAGCGAGATTGAGAGAAAGCGTGTCAGTTTCGGTGGTACCGAAACCGCAAGATTCCCGATTGTTACCGTTATGGGTCATGTTGATCACGGTAAGACAGCGCTTCTTGACAGGATAAGAAAAACAAATGTCATTGCTACGGAGTCAGGAGGCATAACGCAGCATATCGGTGCATACGTCTCAAAACTCCCTGATGGGAAATCTATTACATTCATAGATACACCTGGGCATGAAGCTTTCACCGCAATGAGAACAAGGGGCGCGAGGATAACCGATATAGTTATTCTGGTTATTGCTGCTGACAGCAGGGTTATGCCTCAGACTGAAGAGGCTATTGACCACGCCAGGGCCGCGGAAGTTCCTATAGTCGTTGCGATTACGAAAATTGACCTTCCCACCGCGCATACTGATCTGATCAAGAATGACCTGGCGGCACACGATGTTTTGATAGAGGAGTGGGGAGGGGATATTCTCTGCTCGGAGGTTTCGTCGATCACAGGTGAAAATATCGATGACCTTATGGAGAAGTTGATGCTTCAAGCGGAAATGCTGGAATTGACAGCATTTCCAGACAGGTCCGCAAAAGGGATCGTTCTTGAAGGAGAGATTGATCCAAGAAGGGGAACGGTCGTAAATGTGATAATTCAGGACGGTACCCTGAGAGTTGAGGATTATTTTGTTGCCGGCAAATTCCACGGAAGAGTCCGTGCTATGTACAACGAAAATGAGAACGAGATTGATGAGGCCGGTCCTGGAATCCCGGTTCAGATACTTGGCTGTTCCGACGTCCCCGATGCGGGAGAGTCTGTAGTCGCATTGAATTCCGAACATGAAGCCAAGCGAATAAGCAGAAGACGCCAGCTTGTACAGAGGGAAAGGGAACTGCATTCGGGCGAAATGGTATCTCTTGAGGATTTCTGGAAAAAATCCGACGAGACCCATAACAAACTGAATCTTATAGTAAAAGCGGATGTTCAGGGAACGGCGGAAGCTATTGTAGACACTCTGAGCAAGCTGGGAAATGAAGAAGTTTCGGTTAACATCATAAGAAGCAGTGCAGGTGGCATTTCTGGAAACGATGTAAATCTTGCTGCCGCGTCAAATGCTGTGATTATCGGCTTCAGGGTTCGTCCGGATGTGAGAGCCCGAGAAGAAGCCACACTTCAGGATGTGGAAATTGCTACATTCAGCGTTATTCATCAGGTTGAGGATACCGTCAAAAAGTCGCTCTCAGGCCTGCTTAAACCAGAGGAAAAGGAAGAGTTCCTCGGATCGGCCGAGGTAAGGGATCTTTTCAGGGTTCCGAAGATCGGCATCATAGCAGGATCTTATGTTATCAGCGGAGTCATAAAAAGAAACGCGAAGTTACGGCTTGTGCGAAACGGAGTTGACATATGGTCAGGTACCGTAAGTTCCCTGAAGCGCTTCAAAGAAGATAAAAAAGAGGTAAAATCCGGTTTTGAATGCGGCATAGGCATCTCTGGCTTTAACGATATAAAGGTGGGCGATGTAATTGAGAGCTTCGATATTATTTCCATAGCAAGGGAACTCTGACGGGTTCACGGAAGGATTTCACATGGAAGAAAGAAGAAGACAGAGGCTTGAAGTTGATATCCGTGAGGATGTTGGAGAAATACTGTCCAGAGATATATCGGACGAAAGATTGAAGAATCTCAGTGTAACAAGGGTAAAACTATCCCGCGATGGTTCAAACGCCACCTTGTTCTTTGAAATATCAGGTGCCGAAGAAGAACAGCAGGAAGCCTTCGAAGCGATGGAATCGGCAAAAGGCTATCTCAGATCGAAGCTTGCATCCATGATACAGATGCGTACTGTTCCCATTCTATCGTTTGTCAAGGATGACTCGGGCAAAAAGGGTGACAGAGTTCTGAATATCATGAGAGAACTGGATACCGATTGACATTACCCCGAATTTCCGGTGCGGCATATCTTCTTGACAAATCAGCCGGCATTTCTTCAAGAAGGACAGCTGCAAGAGTCGCGAAGCACTGGGGTTACAGAAAATTCGGTCATGCTGGAACACTTGACCCCGACGCTACAGGGCTTCTTATCGTCCTGATGGGTAAGGCAACACGCCTTTCCAGATTTCTCCTTTCTTCCGTGAAAACCTACAGTTTTGGAATTGAACTGGGAATAAGAACCGACACCGATGATACGAGCGGACGAATCCTGGAGAGGAAACCCGTTCAGGATATCAGCGAGAAGGATATACACCGGATAACAGGTAACTATACCGGCTTCATAAAACAGAAGGTTCCGGACTATTCAGCTGTAAAGATAGATGGTAGAAGAGCATATTCCATGGCGAGAGAGGGATTGAAGCCCTCTACACCTGTTAGAGAGGTGTATGCCGAAAACTGGAAGCTGGAGGAATTCCTGGGGTCAAAGATTCGTTTTTCTGTTACCGTAAGCTCAGGAACCTATATCAGAGCTTTCGCCAGGGACATCGGGAACGAACTTGGAACCGGCGGAGCGGCCTTTGACATCAGAAGAACGTCTGTAGGAGCATTCAGCGTTGAAGAGGCTTCACGCGAAAACGATGACGAAAAAGCCATGCTGAGTATGTCGGATATCCTTCGGGAATACGATAGGATTGTGCTGGATGAAGAACAGCGTAAGACCGTGCTGCACGGTGGAAGGCTGAAAGGCAAACTGATCGGTACAATAGCTCTGATGGACGAATATGATAATCTGCTGGCCGTAGCGGAGGGTGACGGAAATATACTGAAACCATTATGCGTATTTGCGGGATACTGAAACTATGGATACAATTACAATAGGTAATTTTGATGGAATACATAAAGGACATCTGAAGGTGATAGAAAGAACGAAGTCCTTTGGCGGTGAAACAGGACTGGTTTGTTTTGAACCTGTGGCACGTCAGTATTTTACGAATAATACATGGAGCAGGCGCCTTACTACTTCGTTCGAAAGGGCAACTATTCTTAAAAAGCTGGGAATGTCGAATATTCATCTCATTCCCTTTGATACTGAAACTGTTGAAAAATCACCGGATGAGTTTCTGTATGAACTTTTAAAATGGGGATATATCAACAGAATCGTGGTAGGATACGATTTTCATTTTGGCAGAAACAGGTCAGGTTCAGTGGAATACCTCAGTCAATGGTGTACTTCAAGGGAAATAGATACTATTATTGTACCTCCGTTGGAATGTGACGAGGGACCTGTTAAAAGTGAAAGGATCCGGCTGCTTCTTGAAAATGGTGAGCTTCAGGCTGCCGAGAAGCTTCTGGGAAGGCACTATTCGGTGATTGGAGTGGTTTCGAGGGGCAAAGGTCTTGGAAAACAGATCGGGTTCCCTACACTTAATATCAGGGTTCCAGCGTGCAAACTGCTTCCCGAATCGGGCAGTTATGCGGGTTACGTAGATTCCGGCGATGTAAATGGGCACATGCCCGCAGCCGTATTTGTTCCCGACAGCGCCACCGGGCCGGTGGAAGCGCATCTTGTCAACCATCGGTCGGGAGATGTTTACGGCAGTATAATGAAAGTGAGTTTCGTAAAGAAGCTTAGAATGACAGCATCTTCATTGAACACTGAGGAGCTGAGAGAGCTTATTGCGGACGATGTAGAAACAGTCAGGCAGTACGCTAAAAAGAAAGAACGGATGGAGGATCTGAAAAGATGAGCATTACAGCCGATAAAAAGGCAGAATTAATTGGAAAATTCGGAGACAGTGAGAATGATTCCGGAAAGTCTGAAGTACAGATAGCGATTCTCACAGAAAGGATAAAAAACCTGACCGAGCACAGCAAGCTTCACAAGAAGGATAACAACAGTAAAAGAGGGCTCCTTCAGATGGTGGGACAGAGGAGGAAACTGCTCAATTATTTAAGCAGTAAGGATATAGAACGGTACAGAACGATAGTTAAGGATCTTGGACTGAGGAGATAGCATCTCAGTGAAATACAGCACACTGATGGAATTATGGGTTCAATTGAAGTAGTGCCTGTAGTAAATTCTTCCCGGCAGAGTGCCGGGATGTGAAAGAAAAAGAAAAGGAAAATCAAGAATAATGGCAAAAGTAGTTAAACAAAGAGAAATAGCAGGCAGGACACTTTCAATTGAAACCGGAAGAATGGCGAAACAGGCCGACGGCGCTGTCTACATAACGTATGGAGGATCAGCGGTACTTGTAGCTGCCACATCGGGCGGACTGAGGGATCTACCCTTCTTTCCACTGACAATCGAATACCGTGAAAGAAAATACGCGTCAGGTAAAATTCCTGGAGGTTTCTTTAAAAGAGAAGGCAGACCGCAGGAGACTGAAATACTTACCGCGAGGCTCATAGACAGACCCCTGAGGCCTCTCTTTCCTAACGATTACATGGAAGAGACACAGGTATTTATCCTGGTCCTCAGTTCCGACGATCAGAACGATCCAAGTCTTCTTGGTATGCTCGGGGCTTCAGCGGCACTGATGATCTCCGATATCCCATGGGATGGCCCCGTATCATCAGTGAAAATTGGCAGGGTGAACGGTGAGTTCGTAGTCAATCCTACTATTGACCAGCTTGAAAACAGCGATATCGACCTTGTAGTCGCGGTAAAGGGCACCGATGTTGTAATGCTTGAGGGTTCAACCATGCAGCTTTCGGAAACTGAGGTCATGGACGCTATCAGGTTGGCTGCCTCCGAAGCTTCGAAGATCAACGATCTGCAGATGGAATTGCGGGAAGCTGTCGGCAGAGAAAAACGCCAGCCCGAAAAGGCCTTTGAGGTTCCCGATGGACTTCAGGAAGCGGTAAACGCTATTGCCTTCCAGGAATTTGGGAAGGTTTATGGAAACGGCATGAAGAACGCTCTCTCCGAAGCGGGTAAAATCGCGAAAGAGAAGGCCACTGATCAACTTGCAAGTAAATACACCGAAATTGAAGATGAAAAGCTGCTGGCGAGGATACTTTCCGATGCTGTAAACGAAGCTGAGAAGCTCTTCGCAAGGCAGAAGCTTCTTGTAGATCGCATGCGTCCTGATGGCCGTAATGAGGGCGATGTAAGGAAGATAACCTGCGAAGTGGGTGTATTACCGCGACCCCATGGTTCCGCACTCTTCACAAGAGGAGAAACGCAGGCTCTTGTGGCGGTTACACTGGGAGGAGCCAGAGACGAACAGAGGATAGACGGTCTTCTGGGAGAATACATGAAGGATTTCATGCTTCATTACAATTTTCCCTCATTCAGTGTTGGAGAAGTCAGACCCGCCCGCGGACCCGGAAGAAGGGAAATCGGGCACGGACATCTTGCTGAAACTGCTCTGGCAGGTGTTATGCCTGAGGATAAAACAAAATTCAATTACACTGTAAGAATAGTTTCCGACATTCTCGAATCAAACGGTTCCTCCAGTCAGGCGACCATTTGTGGAGGCTCCCTGAGCCTGATGGATGCGGGAGTACCCATAAGTGACGCTGTGGCGGGCGTGGCTCTTGGTCTCGTAACAGATGGAAAAGATTACATAATTCTCTCGGATATAGCCGGAGTCGAAGATCATCTGGGTGACATGGATCTGAAAATCGCCGGGACTACGAAGGGCATTACAGCAATTCAGATGGATCTGAAAGTTGAAGGAATATCCCTTGACATTCTGAGCGAGGCCATGATCAGAGCGAAGGGGAACAGGGAATACATCCTGAACGAGATGAATTCCGTGATAAGCAGTCCACGCGATGAACTCAGTGAATTCGCGCCAAGGGTCTACACGATTCAGATTGAGAAGGACATGATCGGTAAACTGATCGGCCCGGGGGGCAAGAACATCAGAGCTATTACCGAAGAAACCGGCGCGGATATAAACATCGATGATGACGGTACGGTAGTTGTCCTCTCAGATGATGCGGATGCGGCCAATAGAACCCTTGAACTTATCGAGATGTCCACCGGGAAACCAAAACTCGGACAGATATACGACGGTGTTGTAGCGAATATCATGAACTTCGGAGCATTCGTTGAAATAATGCCCGGAACCGATGGTCTTGTGCATATAAGCCAGATAAGCGAAAACCGGGTTGAGAATGTGGAAGATGTCCTCAAGCGCGGACAGCATGTGCGAGTAAAGGTCAAAGCTGTTAAGAACGATGGCAAGATTGATCTTACGATGAAGGGCGTCGAGCAGAACAAAGATAGTTAGTCTTCTGAAATTGGAGGGGGAGGATATGGAACTGGATGTACTGCTTGAGATTCTTGAGCACGCATCTAATCTTCCCCTTCCATCAAGAGCAACATCCGGTTCAAGTGGTGTAGACCTGTGCGCCGCAGTTGAATCGGAAATTACGATTAAACCCGGAAACACCGAACTGGTTCCGACAGGACTGAAAGTTTCCATACCCGCGGGCTACGAATGGCAGATACGTCCCAGAAGCGGTAACGCGCTGAAATATGGTATTACCGTACTGAATACCCCCGGAACAATAGATTCAGATTACAGGGGAGAAGTGAAGATAATTCTTGCGAACCTTGGCAAATCACCATTCAGAATAAAGCGGGGTGACAGGATAGCCCAGGCGGTTCTCACACCTGTTATGTACCCCAGATTCAAGGTTGTGGAAAGCGTACCTGAAACCAGGAGGGGTGAAGGGGGGTTTGGCCATTCCGGGCGTTAACAGAAATCTTGCAAGCATTCAGAGCGTACTTGTTTTCATCATGCTCAGCGTATCATGCAGTTACGGTTTTAGAGGCAGTCTTCCGGAATACATCCAGTCGGTCAAAGTAATACCTTTTCGCAGCAGAGTCTCGCAGTATGGACTGGAGCAGGATATCACCTCGCGGGTGATAGAAATGATAGTGAGGGATGGAAGACTCGCCGTAGCTATCGAGAATCAGGATTCAGAAATTGAGGGTACGGTCGCGGCGTACAGTAAAACCCCTTATTCGTATACTTCAGCAGAGGTTGTTGAAGAGTACAAGCTTGAAGTCAGGATTGAAATATCGTTTATCGATCTTATTCATGAAACGGATATTATCGGTAACGAAAGCGTAACAACATGGCTGGTTTACGATCCTGATAACGAAACAGAGATCGATGCCCGGAACAGACTGCTGGAGGAATCAGCGGAAGATGTTGTCAGAAGATGCCTTTCAGGATGGTAGGTGGATATGTCAGATTTATTCTCAGGTAAAAGTGGAGTTTTCACTTTACTTCTTGTGGTTCTTGTGATGATCGTGAGCGTAGTTATCAAATATGTGGGTATGGTTTCGCTGACACCCGCGAAAGTGGGCAGTGAACTGGAGGAGACATACAGCAGGGTTGATGATGTGAGACCGCTGGAAGTTTTGAAAGCTGAATTCCTCAGAGAGTGGGGCAGATATCGCAGATCGGACGAATGTTCCGATGCTGTTTCAGCATCATGCATGTATCCCGGCAACGGCTTCGAAGGCGACTTGTACATAGTATCTTATGCTGATTCCATCGAATTCCCGGGATTCCCAACTCTACACCGCCAGCTCCGTATTGAGAAACCCATGAGGCATGATAATTAATGGCTCTAATTGATGACTGGCGCGAGAAACACCAGAGGAAATCCGGGAAAGGCAGGCTGATACTGTACATTTTTCTGCTTCTCATGATAGTGTTCCTGATTTTAAAAGCAAACACGTTCGTAAACGGTTTCAGTAAAATATTCTTTTCCACAGACAATTCAGCCACAGTTGAGGAGAATCACCCCGAATGAAGTATCACATTTTTGATGCTCACGTGGATACTCTTATGCGTCTGAAGTCTTCCGAGGAATACCTTGAAGGCAACTCAGTGACGCAACTGGACATGCCCAGAGCTTTGAAGAGTGGTGTAACACACCTGGTAACGGCCATCTGCGCGGAAGCTGAAAAGGAACCAATTCCAGCATTCCACCGTGGTATTTCGATGTACAGAGACTTGTATGACAGGTCTTCAATAGAATTGCTTCTTATGCTTGAGGGGTGCCAGCCACTTGTTAACCTGCCGAATAGAAATGAGATCATCACGATGCTCTCCGTAGCGACATTAACCTGGAATGGAGAGAACAGTCTTGGGGGCGGAATAGGAACTGACACAGGGCTAACGGAAAGAGGAAAGCAGCTGGCGGTGGAACTCGACCATGCTGGTGTGGTATTGGACGTTTCACACCTCTGTGACCGTTCCAGGAGAGATATTCTATCGATGGGGCTGCGTACAGTGGCCACTCATTGCAATTGCAGGGCTGTGCATGACTTTCCCAGGAATCTTCCGGATGAGGATATACGGGAAATAGCCGCTTCAGGAGGAGTTGTTGGCATTACATTCGTACCCGATTTTCTTGCCTGTAAAGCTTCACTTGACAGCATCGCTGACCATCTTGAATATCTGGTTGAACTTACGGACATAAGCAATGCGGGTTTCGGCAGTGATTTCGACGGGGTTATAAAACTTCCCTCGGGTATGAAGGACTGCACTGTGTGGCCGGAGCTCATGGAACTTCTTGACAGAAGAGGGTGGAGTGTACATGACATAGCTTCCGTTGCGGGAAATAACTGGAAGAGAGTTCTTCTTGATAATTGAAATGGAGATCGGATAAATGCGTTATATACTTGCGGTACTCATACTTGCGTCTACGGCTATGGCTCAGACCCCATTCGAGTTCGCGGTTGTTCAGGAACTGGTTGGAGGCGAACCCTTTGTAAGCATTATTCGTATAAAAATCAACGCTGGTGTACCGGAATCCGGTAGAACACAGCTTGAGCTTACAACAAGAGCCGGTATGATTATGCAGGGTGAGCATTCGGTATTCCCTGATTCATCCACACCAGACTACGTAGTATTCTCAGGGCTTGTTGAGTATAAGGCGCAGATACCTGTTTATACGGTCAATCGTGTATTCTCAGTGCTCTCAGATTGTATGAACCGGTTTCCGGGGATGGGAATTACAGATCTTGCCCTCGATGTGGTTGATACAAGTGACCTGAGCTGGATAGGTATAAAATGCAGCATAGCCAGTATTGACAGTGTACTGAACGGAACGTTGAGCCATGAAGCATTCTGGCAGAACGCTGAACTCAGGGAATTCGAAGTTGGAACAGCATGCTTTCAAACGGATATGAGAAGGCCTCTGGTTCCACAGTGGAGCATTGCCGGTGATAGCATTCCAGTTAATTCTGTACCGGAATCCGCCGCGATTTCCTCTCAACCCTGGAAATCACTTCTTTTCCCCGGATGGGGTCAGATCTCAGCCGGAAGGGGAATAGGGTGGCTGAATATCGCAGTAGAAGCGGGAGGAATTGCACTGATAGCAACCGGTGAAAATGAGACGGGCATAGCTGTGCTGGGCGTTAATCATCTTGTTAGTTTTATAGACCTGTTCTAAGGGAAGGAAACAGTCAATTGAGGAGACTCAGGAAGATTCTTAAAATGTGCCTTGTTTTCGGTGTTCTGATCTGGACTCTGGGATTCGTTCTGGGAAGCGGAATGTCTTTTACCTGGTCCCTTGCGGGTTTTGCGGCCTATATGGCACCTATATCGGGAGTGATTCTACTGGTAATGATGCTAACGAGATTAGGCGAGGCTCCCCAGGATACAAGGCGAAAGGCCGGAGAAACACTGAAGTGTGTAGAGTGTGGAAGGCCTTCGGTACCCGGATCCAAATATTGCAGGTACCATCTTGACATCATGAAAGAGGAGGAGGAACGGGGGTCCGAGTGACGCCTGACCGAAAAATACTCAATTCCGGTACTCTTCTGACACTTTTACTGGGAAGTCTTGCGGCGGCAGTGTTCCTTCGCGCGGTTGTCTTCAGTTGCGATGAGCTTCTGGAGATGAGAAAAAGAACTCCTGTGCTTGGTACTTTCGCCACATACATTGTAATAGCGGAGAGCGAAGCTGCGGGCACAATTCTTTCATCGATGGATTCTCTGGCAAGATATCTGGACAACGAACTCGGGGTGTTCGGTTATGGCGAGTTATCTACCCTTAATATGAGGGGTTACGTCCTTATACCTGAACTATCTTCGGATATGAAAATCCTTCTCGAAAAAGCACTGTTCATCTCATCAGTTACAGATTCTCTCTTTGACCCGGCGATGGGTGTTCTTGTCAATACATGGGGTTTTCCACACGCCCCCCGTCTTCCGGACAGCACCGAAATAGACAGCGCGATAGCCCTGAGTGGTCTGAAGAATGTCAGTATATCGGGAGACACGCTCTACCTTGTCAGCGGAACGAACCTTGATTTCGGAGCCATAGCGAAGGGATACGCGGCCGACAGGATTTACAGCCATTCAAGAAGCATGGGAGCAAGCGCCGCACTGGTTGAGATCGGCGGAGAGATTCGCTGCGGAGGGGATGCTGAAACGGGAAGGCTCTGGAGGCTCGCGGTCAGAAACCCAAGGGGGGAAGACATACTTGAGATGCTTGAGATTGAAAGCGGTGCGGTGGCAACCTCGGGGGATTACGAGAGTTACTTCTTCGATAATGGAGTGCGCTTCTGTCACATTCTGGACCCGCGGACAGGATATCCGGAGTCCGGAGTAGCTTCAGTTACAGTAGTGTCCGATGACGCGGCAATCTCCGATGCCCTTGCGACAGCCATTTCGGTAGGCGGTATTGACACTGCTGCGAGTATACCAGATTCTCTTTTCAGCCTTATCATCGTGATAACGGAAGATGAGAACGGAGAGATAGGGGAATGGAGAAGAGGAAGCATATGAGGGATGCCGAATGGTTCAGGAGGGATAAGGAAAGCTGGAAATGCCTTCTCTGTCCGAAGGGCTGTTCTTTCAAAGCGGATTCATCCGTCCTCGGGCTCTGCAGGGTCAGAGGTCTTAAGAATGGAAAACCGTACCTTCCAGGATACGGCGAATGTGTTTCCCTTTCGATAGATCCGATAGAGAAAAAACCCCTTTATCATTTCCTTCCCGGTTCGTACATTTTCTCAACAGGTCCGGCAGGTTGCAATCTGACCTGTGATTTCTGTCAGAACTGGTCGATTTCACAGGGCAGGAACGTTCCGACAAGGTATGTCTCGCCTGAGGAACTGGCTGAAATGGCTACAGGCGGAAAAAGCAGTGGAATCGCTTTCACATATACCGAGCCAACCATCTGGTTCGAATACATAGCCGACTGTTCGCCAATTGTGCGAAAGAAGGGCGGAGCGGTTGTAATGGTTTCCAACGGCGAGATAAACTCCGATCCTCTCTTGAAACTCATCGAGGTTACGGATGCCTGGAACGTAGACCTTAAATCATGGTCAGATGATTTTTACAGGGAACACTGCGGAGGACACAGAGACACCGTTCTGCAGACAATCAAGACACTTGCTCGTTCATCATGTCACCTTGAAATAACGTTCCTTGTGATACCGGAGGAGAACGATGATACCGCGGAATGGCAGGAAATGGCGAAATGGATTTCGGGCGAATGCGGGGCTGACACGGTTCTTCACATATCCAGATATTTTCCAAGATACAAACTGGAGCGGAAACCAACCCCTTTTGATACATTGGTGAAAGCCAGAGACATCTTTTCTGAAAAACTCCATAATGTATACATAGGAAACGTTTCTATGGAGAATTCCAATACCGTGTGTCCGGACTGTGGATTTGTCTGCATAGAGAGAACCGGATGGTCAGTGAATACTGAGGGAATGAACAAGGGGAGATGCGCTTCCTGCGGTGGCGAACTGAACATCGTCCATGAAATCAGTTAAACATTATTCCTTTTTTAAAATAGGCGATCTCACGATACCGGTATTTGTTGTCATAGCTTTTCTCATGCTGAGCTTCAACGATGAATCGGAGAACATTTCGGAATGCTGCCTGGAAATTCACACCGGAGAGGAAATGTACCGGTTACAGCTTGGAGTGGATACCATGTTCACTGTCATGGGGAACCTGGGTGAGATGAAGATCAGCATAGAAAACTACAGGGCAAGAATATCATCATCACCCTGTCCGGGGCAGGACTGTGTAAGGCAGGGCTGGTTGAGCGGTCCGGGAGATATGGCCGTATGCGTTCCGTCAGGTGTTTTCATAATCGTATCCGATGAGAACAACAGACTTTCACCCGACGCGGTATCCTACTAGGGGTCGGACTTCATTAGCGACACTTACAGAATTAAAACTCATTGTTCCAGAAGCGCCAACGTTGCAATAACCTGTTGACCTATCTTTTCGATTTGTATTCCTGCAGTCCTGACTTAAGGATTTCAAGCGCGGACCGCATCTTTTTCTCTTCAAGGACGTATGCAATCCTTATTTCATTAAGCCCCATGCCAGGAGTGGCGTAGAATCCTTCAGCGGGAGCGACCATAGTGGTCCACCCGTCAACTGAGAAATCCGTAAGCATCCAGGAGGCGAAATCATCGGTGTCTTCAATAGGAAGCCTTATTGTAGCGTAGAAAGCTCCCTCTGGTTCAAGGAAGAATATTCCTTCTCTCCCATGAAGCTCCTCCATCAGTATGTCGCGCCTGTACTGATATTTCGATACTATCGAACTGAAATACTGCTCCGTCAGGGATTTGTACATCGCGGCGGCGCCGTACTGCGGCAGAGTTGGAGGGCAGAGCCTCGCCTGACCGAATTTCACGAACGCTGTCATAAGAGACCTGTTACGGGTTATAATGTTGCCAAGCCTCGCTCCGCATGAGCTGAACCTCTTGGATATTGAATCCATGACCACAGCGCGGTCTGCTATGTCAGGAAATTCCAGAATGGATGAGTGTTCCCTTCCATCGAATACGAAATCCCGATATACTTCATCAGCAAGCAGATACAAGTTGTAATTGATTACGATGTCTGCGAGTTCCGCTATTTCCGTATCGCTCAGTATGGTACCGGTGGGATTATTGGGATTGCATATGAGCACCGCTTTTGTTTTTTCGGTAATGCGTGAGGTGATCTCCTCGGAAGGCGGAAGGTGAAAGCCGTTCTCTACCCTGGAAGTGACAGGAACGAGCTTCACTCCCGAAAGTGTGGCGAAACCGTTGTAATTCGTGTAGAAAGGCTCAAAACAGATTATTTCATCGCCGGGGTCGCAGGTTGCCATCATTGCGAAAATGACTGCCTCAGAGCCTCCGGTTGTTATCATCACCTGGTCCGATTCGATCATAATACCAGCTTTTGAGTAATAACCGCATATGGCGTCCCTCAGTTCGGGAATACCGATGCTGGGGCCGTATGCAAGCACGTTGTTCATCTTGAGTTTAACTATGTCCCAGAACTCAACCGGTGTCGGGATATCCGGCTGGCCTATATTCAGATGGTGAATGCTAACACCTCTTTTGATTGCATCTGCCGCCAGCGGGGCGAGTTTGCGTATTGGTGATTCCTGAATGCAATCACCCCTTCTGCTGATATTAGGAGTGGTCATTGCTGATTTCCCTTCTGAATGATGAGACTATTTCGATAATTTTTTTATTCAATGTATTATACTGAGAATGATTTGAATAGTATATTATAGAATCAACGAAGAAAACCGATACGATACGGAGATTTGATGATCCTTAGACTTGTTGAGCTTGGCATAGAAGGTTCTCCGGCTGAAGACATACACAGATTCTCTGAAGCTGCTGTTACACCACCACTCCCTGACGCAGCTGCACTGCCTGAATTGTTTACAACAGGCTACGCTCTTGACAGCATTCCATCCTTTGCCCTTTCAGAAGTAGATTTAAAAAGTATTCCACTCGCTGCAGCTGCGAAGGACAACGGTATCTGGATTATAGGTGGAACCTTTCCAGTGAAGACCGAAGCTGGAGTAGTGAATAGAATGGTTGTATACTCACCTGAGGGAACGATTGCGTATCAGACGGAAAAAGTCCATCTGTTCAAGCAGATGGGGGAAGATAAGGCATTTATCCCGGGCAAATGCGGTGGAACATTCCCCTTTATGGGAACAACAGCTGCCGGGATGGTCTGTTACGACTTGAGATTCCCCGAACTCGGCAGAAGGCTTGTTCTGGATGGTGCTGAGATACTGTTCGTTCCGGCTCAGTGGCCAAGCGGCAGGCTGGGTCTGTTCAGATCACTGCTCAGGGCCAGAGCGGCTGAAGCCCAGATATTCACTGTTGGATGCAATCTGGGCGGTGAACATCTTGGGGTCCTGTTCGGAGGCGGGGGCGGAGTAGTCCACCCAGGCGGAAAAATGATCAAAGCTCGCAGTGTAACTGAAGGTGTCAGTGATTTCGAGATAGATCTATCGGACGTGAAGGATATGCGAAGTCGCATTAACTGTCTTGAAGACCGCAGGCCTGAAGAATACGGTACATGGAACAGCCAGGGAGGGTATTTATGACAGACGATTATAGCAGCCGAATTTTCAGAATGGCTATTGTACTCCTTGGTATTGTTGCTGCCGGTACTATTCTTAAAAGTGTCTCAGGGGTATTTGTACCCGTGACAGTCGCATTCTTCCTTATGTTGCTTCTCCAGCCCGTGGCGAACAGAACGGCAAGTATGACAGACAAAATGCTGTCCCGGATAATCGGCCAATTAGGCAGGGAGCATATCAGTGAAGAGTCCAAACTCGCTGTGATATTCTCAGTTATTTTCGTAATACTGCTCTTCGTAGCCCTTTCACTTGGAGTATATCTGCTTGTAAGAGGGCAGATAGCTCTTATTCTCAGCAAGAGCAACGAGATCATGAACAATATCGTTGTGCCCATTAAGAGTTGGCTGGTTTCAAGCGGAATATTCGGTGATTCGGCGGCTGTAACCAACTACATAAACGGCCTTGCTGAATCTGCAATGAGCATAGCTCCAAATGCTGCAAAACCAATTATTTCCGGTGTATTTACTTTCGTAATGATACTCTTTCTCACTACCTTCCTTATGATGGGAAGAAAAAAGCTTGAAGAGAACCTTGAGAAGAATCTCAAATTATCCAACTACAAAAGGATAATGAAGATATCTGAAAAAATAGAATCCAATACACGTAAGTTCATATTAGTAAAACTTGCAACCAGTTCTATCACCGGTATATGTATCGGCCTTGGTCTTATGCTATTTCTCAATCCCCAGGACGCACTGATATGGGGATCAATATGTTTCGTTATGAACTTCATCCCGATTTACGGTTCGCTTATTGCAGGTGCGGGCGTTGTTCTTTATACGATGGCCGTTTTCGAACACGGCAGCTTTCTTGATGCATGGCCGGTAATAATCGTTGTTATGGCCGTTAACATCACAGTCTCAAATGCAATAGAGCCAAAACTGATGCAGTTCAAACTTCCAATAGGTTCGGTTACCGTTCTTCTGGCGGTTATTGCATGGGCCTGGCTATGGGGAGCGTGGGGTATGATACTCGCGGTGCCTATTACGATTATGTTGAAAGTAATGCTGGAGGAAATACACGGTAAAGGGTGGATTACAGCCTTAATGGAAACCTGATACAGTAGGGAAAAAATGAGAAAAATAACCGTATTTACTATGTTTGTTATCGTTTTCACGGTATCTGCGGGTGAAATGCTTATTAACTGGGAAAGTACCGTAGCAGATATAACAGTCATGGAAAGCACTCTTGGTGAGTACTTCTATCTGGAAGGTGCTGTGAATACCGGGGTTCCGGGTAGTCCGACTCTTCCGGTGTTTCCGGTTTCAGTACTGCTGCCAACCGCCGCAAAGGTTGATTCCGTATCCATTGTGAGCTTTGATGAGATCGCACTACATGGATATTACGATCTCAAACCCGTTCAGCACGGTGTTCCAATTTCCAGTCCGGAACTCTTTTCGGTGACTCCCAGGAATGCTCAATCCTACAGTGAAACCGCAAGCAATCCTTTAATAATACCCGTATCGCAGGGTAATCTCATGGGATACAATATCCTGAACATGAGAATATCTCCGATAGTATGGTATCCATCTTCCGGCAGAGCTGTTCTGACCAGTTCCATCTCCATGATCATCCATTACCATTACGAAGATATGATGTGTACTCCGGAAGGCAGGGGAGCGGAAGGACTCAGGATATCTGAGGATATTATCAGCAGTCAGGTTCTGAATCCCGAAGAACTGAGTATGAGCCGAATATCTGCTGTACCGGCGGACGATCTTCCATGGGGGGAATACCTTATCGTTACGAGGGATTCGTTGGTTTCAGTATTTGAGCCCCTTGCGCAGTTTAAAACCATGAAAGGAATTCCGGCAGCTGTGGTAACCATGGAGTATATAGAATCGAATTACACCGGCGTTGACGCCGCACAGAAGCTCAGATTCTTTCTGAGAGATATATACACCCAATCACCCCCGACTTACGTTCTATTGGGCGGAGATACGCCCCTCGTACCACACAGGAACTGCTATGCGACCGCCGAAGGTTACGAAGCGTTTCCCGCGGCTGATATTTACTACCAGGACATGAACGACCTGACGGTTGGTTCGGACCAGTGGGATGCAAACAATAACGGCGTCTGGGGAGAGCTCAGCGGTGATGTAATGGATTATCATCCTGATTACATTATCGGAAGAGCTTCAGTTGAGAACGGTACGCAGGCCAATATTTTCGTAAACAAGGTTCTCGCCTACGAAATTCCCGAACTTGCTGACAGTGAAGACACAGACCCGTGGTTTACCTCCATGGGATTCACTACAGGTATACTCTGGTGGGTTCCTTTCTGTCCCGGAAGTGCAGGCAAAGAAAAAGTTGACACTCTCTACACACCCACAGAATGGCAACCTGTCGTCAAGCATTATGAGAGTAACGGCACCCAGAGCTACAGCGCTACGATGGAGATGCTCAATACGGGAATGAACCTTATCAATCATGCCGGGCACGGCAGTGAGGGAATGCTGTCGATAGGCGACGAAAGCCTTGTGAGCGACGATTTTATGGGACTCACCAATATCTCTGCACACGGCAGGGTATCAATATTCAATACAATAGCCTGTCTTTCCGGTTCCTTCGATACGGGTACCTGTCTCGCTGAATTCTGGATCAGATCACCCGGTGGCGGCGGTTTCTGCATGATGAATACAAGATACGGATGGGGAGAGCCCTCAGAACCCGGAGACCAATGGAGCGAACTGGTTGACCAGGAGTTCTTCGCCAATCTATTTACTGAAGACCTGTACAACCTTGGTGTCGCGCATTCAATGGCCTGGGACGAGTTCGTACCATTGATATCAACCGATACGCATTACGACTGGATAGCAAAATCTATTACCCTTTTCGGTGACCCTGAGTTACCTGTCTGGTCTCAAGCACCCGATGGACAGCTGCAGATTACCGCTCCGGATACACTGTCGCCGGGAATGAACAGCGTTACGGTTACGGTGGCGGATAACTCCGGTTCTGTGGAAGATGCCAGAGTATGTTTTATTCAGGGGGAATGGGATAACTCAGTGATGTACGCTGTAGATTACACCGATGCCGCAGGTCAGATCACAATGAATATAAATGCAACCGACGACTACGATACGGTGGCATTAACGGTATGGAGCAGAAATCACGTACTGAGAACAAAAGAGATACTTGTATATGGTACAGGGATTGCAGATGCTGGTGTACCTGCGATATTCCCTTATTTTTCAGGACCCTCTCCCAATCCGGCATCCAGTTCTATCACCTTTAACTGGAGCGCTACCGAAGGCTCAGCTACTGTGAGCATTTTCGATGCTGCGGGTAGAATCGTAAAAACGGTTGATACGGGTTCCGCGGAAGCGGGAACACTGGTTTGGAACTGTATTGACACTGATGGAAAGCGTGTACCTTCGGGAATATATTTCGCAAGGTTCACTGCCACGGGTACAGACCCGATAACAAGACAGATGGTTGTTATAACTGATGAATAAAAAATCATTAATACTGAAAATTGTTGCGGCCTCTTTCATCATTATCCTGTTCACAGCCTGCAATGGCAGTAATTCAGAAACGCTGATTGACATCTCAAAACGGCGAACTTGCAGAGCTAATATGAACAATCTATGCACAGATCAGGCAAGATATTGTGATGTCAACGGTGAATGGGCAACTACTATAGAACAGTTGAATGAATGTGCAGGAAGACTGCAAACTCTTACATGTCCGGAAACAGGGGAGGAGTATCTCCTGGAGTCGTCAGATAGTGGTTATGTGGTAAGCTGCCCGTCTGGACACGGATTCATAGACACGGGAAGAAGAAGCTGGACGGAAGGTTACTTAGATGAAAGTACTCTACAGGAATAATAAAAGAACTGTTATTAGATTTGATATAGGCGAGAAATTTCCCGAAACACTCGCAGATTGGTGCGAAAAGGAGAGAGTGGAATCGGCCGCTATTGTGGCAGGCATCGGAATGCTTGAGAACATAGAAATCGGACGATACAACGGTAAGGAATACGTAAAACAGATTGTTCTGCCATCTTCGGAGATACTGTCTCTTCAGGGCAATGTATCTATGAAAGAAGGTAAACCATTCGTTCACCTTCATGTGAGCCTCGCGGAAGAAGACATGTCAGTAAAGGGGGGGCATCTTTTCAATGGTACTGTTTCAATGACCATCGAACTTGTAATGCTTGAATTTGATAATGAGTTCGTAAGAGTACCGGCGGGAGGAACATTCTGGAAGCTGGATATACCACGATAAAGAACAAATCCCTATTGACTTTCACCATCGTTTTCGTAGTGTTACCTACTTCAGAGGGGCTGTAGCTCAGTTGGTATGAGCACCTGACTGGCAGTCAGGGGGTCACGGGTTCGACTCCCGTCAGCTCCACCAGAATGCGGGAGGTTCAGCCTCCCGCTTTTAGTTTCAGGGAGGAGAACCATCAAGGGTGAGTTTATCCTGAGCGAGCGGAGCGAGTCGAAGGAACTCCCGTCAGCTCCACCAGAATGCGGGAGGTTTTGCTCTCAGCTTTCATTTGTATGAGGAATTAAAACAAATATTTAAGTCTATCGTGAGTGATAGTAAGCGAGTTGAAAAATTTCATGTCAGCGCAAAATGCTAAAATAATAAATATTAGAACAGATTAATAATTCCAATAAGAACTATTTGGAATATAAGTAGAAAATTAAGCGATTTCATTCTGACCCTTGCCGAACTCATTGTTATTTTCTATCTTAACGCTTCTACGGAAAAGATGAAAGAGAATTCGAATAACGATACCGGAATCATGTTTGCCGGTAAACACTAATCAGTTAACGGAGGAAAAAAATGACAAAAGCTGACATCGTATCGAAGATTGCAGCACGTAATAATATCGGCCTCAATAAAAAGGATGTTGCTTTAGTGGTCGATGGATTTCTTGAAGAAATCAGAGAAGCTCTTTACAGTCATGATCACGTTGAGATCAGACGTTTTGGTACATTCAAGGTTGTAGACCGCAAGAAGCGTATTGCGAGAAATCCACACACAGGCGACGCTGTTGAAGTCCCAAGAAGGAAAGTACCTGTTTTCAAACCTTCACGAATTGTGAAAAACAAGGTCGCAAAATAGATGCCCAGCGGGAAAAAGAAAAAACGTAAAAAGATAGCAAAACATAAAATGAAGAAAAGACGCCGGGCTAACAGGCATAAGAAGAAAAACAAGTAATTGAAAATAGCTGTTCTTTCAGATACTCATATACCCACAAGGCTGGGGGCAATCCCCGGCCGGGTGTATGAGATTTGTGTAGAATGTGATCTCATTCTGCATTCAGGAGACATGGTCGATAAAAGCGTAATTATTGACCTTGAAAGATTTGCGCCGGTAAAAGCTGTTCATGGCAACATGGACCCATACGATATCTTCAGTAAGTATCCTGAGAGTCTTGAACTGGAGATCGAAGGAAAAAGGATATGCATGACGCATGGGACAGGAGCAAGATTCGGAATAGAGAACAGGATCTTCAAAAGGTTCAAGTCCCGTAATCCGGAAATAATCATTTTTGGTCATTCACATGTATTCTGCAATGATATCAAAGATGGTGTACTTAGACTGAATCCCGGCGCAGTATCAGGATCAATTGGAAGCAGAACAATGGCACTTCTTACTCTTGAGAAAGGCAAAAAGCCATTAGTAGAAAAGATATCCTTCTGACTGATTCCAGTGCATATTAAATAAAAGGTGCCCCCGTAGCTCAGCTGGATAGAGCGTCGGCCTCCGGAGCCGGAAGCATGGGTTCGAATCCCGTCGGGGGTACCAAATTTCAGAAACACTCAGATTCAGAGCATAGATCCCCTTTACAGATTTGAAAAAGTTATCAGGTGAAGGTATCTACCATCCATATAAGAAAGTCTGGTTCCGTCTGGGGATAGAGTGGGATGATTCCTGCGATAGTCGAAAGACGGTGTGTTACCATAGCTGAAACAGGAACTCAACCAAATAGGATTCATCATATCATCAAATAGAGCATACCTGAGTTCAATATCGTTTCTCTGTTCTGAGAGTAACTCTGCGAAAATATATCCATTGTCTGAAAGTCCTAGTATGGCTCTAAAGATTGAGAGATCTTCATAATTTTCGGGATGAGCATCGGGTATGATGAGTACATTTTCAAGTGTTTCAGTGGAAAGAACACTCAAATATGGTGTTTCACTCAATTCGAAATGATTGCATACAAGATTACCAGATGGGGAGAAAACTGCTTGAACGGTTCTCTCATTCCATTCTTTCAGGATCTGACCTGTTGATGCATTGAAAAGGCGTGTTCTCCCAGGGGAGTAGGGGGAGTATTGGAAAAGTAGAACATATTTGCAATTGCCGTCCATTGAGAGTGCAGTTAACTCACCCCTTTCATTCCGGTTTTCGAGATCTATCATTTTTGTATGGTTTCCATCACTATTCATAAATATCAATACATACTTGTTATCTTCATACAATCCGACTTGCAGCAGATAATCACCATCTGGCGTCAAACGCTCCCGATTTCTACAATAGCGAGGGAGGGTTAGATTGTCTAACAGTATTAATGAATCAAGAGTGAAATCTTCATTATAAAAATGTACTCTATCGTCTTCAACCCTTACTAATCTTCCACAATTTCCAATAAAGTAGAATGGAGCTATATAGCAAGCCATATCAAGGCTTACAGCTCTATCGGGCTCTTGTAGTTCGGGAGACGGGTCGAAACAGGTTGAGTTTCCCGTGATCATGTCGATGAATTCAGCATTTCCGCCCTGAAAAAGGAAACCAACTGATTCCATTGCAAGAACATATCTGCCATTAGGAGAAGAACGAAAGACTTTCACTGGATATGTGAATTCTATCACCTTTGGTTCTTGATTACTTCGAAGTAATACTGCACGATGATGGTATATCAGAAGAATACTTCGATTATCCAATTCATCGAAGATTACCTTGTGACCTATAAAGCCCCAGTTGATTAAATCGCTATTACCCCACTGCGTTATATCTATGTATTCATGATCTGCCTGATACTCTTCTGCAAGCCATTCATCAGGTATTGAATTATGAAAAACATCCGGAGTTTGGCGTGATTGCGAATCGGACGAAAATCCACTTGATTGATGAAGCAGATAATCTAGTTTAATCCGGTATACTCCGTTAGTATATCGAGCGTCATCAAAGTTTATACTTAACTCCCAGAATCCAGGAATTCTGAGATGAAGACTATTGCTACTATCGTTCAGGCTGATTCTATAGGTGTGACCAGATCTGGTACTTGGTAGGCAAGTAGATACAGTATAGAATTGAACCAAGTCCCCTATGTGGTTCAGGATACTGTCAGAGATGAGTTCTACTTCAACTTCCATAGTATTTTCAAAATAGGGCCATATAAAGTAGTGACCACGATTAGGCCATTGTGGAGATACAAAAACATCACCAACATCAGTAGTGTCGTTGCATAAAACTTGTATACTGAAAGGGGAGAAAGTAGAATAATCCATTACATGGGCGGTCAAGTCGTAGGCCCCCATTGGTAGATTACTGATCGCGAAATAACCCAATGAATCAGTCATAGCACCGAATAGTGTTCCTCGCACCATTACTCTTGCGTTTGCTACTGCATCTTCAACACCATATAACTCGTTTATATGGGCAACTGTAACACGCCCAATGATTGTGCCAGTTTCTGGCTCTGTACTTTGATTAGTTTCAGCAGCATGAGAAATGAAAGAGAGTGTTAGAGCGAAAAGGAAAACGAAACTACGCAAAATAAAATATCTCCTTCAGTAATAACCCAATAAAACATCAATCTATTATTATCGCTTAATTGACATTCGTCTAGTCTGATTATTGATACTTATTACTGTAGGAAGGACAATCCTTCAAATAGTAACTTATTTTATTATGTTTTCATCACTCGTACCAGTTCCAATCCCATTTGGCAGATGATAGCCTATAAATAGTACTTTAAGATAATGACCTGCTAAGGTGTTAATATCACGCAGTATAGGCTTTCTGCAGCTCAGCAACACTTATGATCCAATCCAAGAACGGTTTCCAACTGGAAATCATCAGGGGTACCAAATTTCAGAATTTAAATATCTAATTACCTCCGCCCCTATTTCGTATTGCATTGTGGACTCGGTATCTCAGATCGAGAATTGGACTTAATCATATATTCAGAAATCATTGATTTATAACAATTGACTTGCATATATCATTTGATCTCCCGGAGTGGATTTGGGTTGTATCACTTCAGTAGAGAATAGCATGTTCAAATATGCTGCAGATGTGAAATATAATGTCTCTATATGGCAAAATCGTTCTGTTCCTGTTGATATTGGATCTGCGTTTGAAACCGGATTGTGGAGTGTTTAGAGGACCCATGGCTATCTCCTGAATGGAGATATTACTTGATAATATAGATTATCGGGTAGTCATACTCGTACTTGGGAATCCCCAGTATCCCGTATTCCGATATGTGGAATTTCCAGTTTATTACACCATCAATATCTGGAATGATAACCGTTTTGACGACTTCCAGGCTGTCGGGATCAATAATATCGAATACAGCAATATCCTCAAATCCTCGCTGAACCCACAATCTGCCGAGGCTGTCAGTGCCAAGCTCACCAATCATTGCTCTATATGGATACGGCTCCCATTCGATTGATCTTTCACCTGATGTAGCGGAGTACAGAGAACCTTCAATGAATACTTTCTCTTCAGCAATATCTTCGGAAGATTTCTCAACAGCTGAATAAGGAAGCAACAGAGTATCCCGAGGAGTACCGTCTTTATCAAAGGAGTAGAGCAATGGCTCTGTTAGAGGATTCGGCGCTACAAATATGGTGCTATCAATAACTGTGTATTTCACATAATGATAAAGATCTATGGTAAATATATCGTTTGGAACATTGGCAATATAGTCTGCCTGATAGTAAACAGCGATTTCTTGATTTGGATCGAATTCACTCCACATTGTTATTCTTCTGTCGATAGACACGCCAGCATTTGTCATGTCCAGTATATTTACAATTCCAACGATTGCATCAGGGCCGCATGATTCCATTTGCGAAATTCTAGAATTGTCGAGCAACTCCGCATCTAAATACTCCCATTCACTGTTGAAGCGAAACCATTGTCTATTAACAACACATATCGATCCATCACCGGTAATCTCAAGTGCAAGCGGATCATTGAACTCGCCTGGTCCTTCTCCATAACGTCCTATCTGATGAATAAACTCACCTGTTGGGGAGAAGATAAGGATACAATTTCTAATGCTATCAAGAACGAATATTTTGCCTTGCTGGTCTCTATCAACATTTGATATTGTTCCGAATATGTAATTGCTATCTCCATACATAACTCCAATTGAATCTACTATTTGCAAAGTGTCATAAGGAACTGATGAAAGCGTTTCGGATTGTTGATTCTCTGAGCATGAAATACATAGGGCACAGAGATACAGTATTACGGTTCTTGCAAATTTCATGTTTCGACCCCAGACCCTTCTATTTCCAAATTTCTTAAGTTGTTTCTTTAACTGATGCAAGCTTAATCTCACAAAATTAAAGCACACTGAGATACTCCTCTAAAGCAGCCGTTTCTATCTGCCAGGTTTTTGTTGCCATTTGCTGTATGAATCCCAGCTCAGCATTGATCTTCAGTATGGCATCGTTGTTGTCTGCGTTTCCCGTTTTCACATACTCAACCTCGGGCATGTCCCGAATCACTTTCTTCAGCATTTCGGCCTTGAGCCGTCTCCCTATTCCTTTTCCTCTGGCATCGGGAAGAACAGCTGTGTACCCCTGTAAAACAACCGATGGTCGTGAAGAGAACCAAGATATCTTCGTAAGCCCAAGCAGACGATCACTTTCGGCATCAGCACCGTAAATTGCATGAACTTTTTTACCCATCGAAATCGAAACATTTTCACCTTTTCGAACATTCTCCGGAGTGAATTTATAACCAGAATCCCCGTGCTGTTCTTTCCCTGCGTCATAGATCACCTGATAGAAGTCAGATATCTCCTGGATCCGATGTTCCGGAGTTAATCCTTCCCAGTTACCAATGGTGACCTCATTGAATCCCTGCATCGGAAGCCCAAGCCATGAATTGATAAGGGTTTCCTCCACATCCTTTAGAACAAGAATATTGAAGTGTCCCTTATGGACAGTTTCTGCCCCTGTTGGAGCGATGAATTTCTCACCGGGCAGACACCTGTCATTTGTTTGAACGCGAAGTATCTTCCTTTCCCGTTCTGTTGCAGTTTGAACTATTTTTCTCAGAAATGTACTGCCAATTCCACTGCGTCTGTAGTTTTGATCGATCTGTATGGTGAAATAGGCGGGGTCGCTTTCTGAACCCTCCTTTGAGAAATGGACACCAGCAAGCCCGACCATGACCTCATCTTCACCATGCCAGATGCACCATTCAACAGACTCCAGAAGCTCTTGCATGGCGCGGTTATGTGCAAGCAGTATCTCCATGGTTAAAACAGACTCGTCAGGGAGCGTTTCCTTGCGAAGGCTACTCCGCAGAGCGTACCAGGCGTCTATCTGTTTCTGGTTCGAGGAAGCGACTGAGAAGGGAACAATTGTAAACCCGTACATTATTGTAGCCTCCATTCTTAATTTTGAGTAATATAATACCGTCACTGAGAGTATGATTCACCTGCGTATATTGAATGGTTCCATACCCTTGAGTCAAGATAAGCTTTCACCTCGGGTCGGAAGGCACTATTTCTGGTCTGTGAGCCTGACGCGAACTACCTTCCCTGGAAGGATGACGTCCCGGAGATAGAGGTTGGGTGAGATTGTATCCGCCCGGCATCAGGAGGAGTGTGCGCTCCGGGGAGGGGTTCCGCTTCCCATCGGGGAGGTTGGTTCTTTGACAGGTCAGATATATTCCAATATTACTCAATGAAGCAGTGAAATCAATGAAAGCCGGAAGGTATTCGGGCCGATCGGCAGAATCTCAGCGGTGCGCTGCGGTCGTGTTTTCTATTGAAATCTCACCGGAATTCACTCATTCTTCCGATATTCCGGCACGAAAAAGGTTATGACCCGGTTCAAAATTCCGTACCAACGAAAATTCTGGTTGACTAAGCGTCAGTTATCCTGTTCGGTGGAAATATTTGCTCTGAGAAGCACAAGTTCATTCGATGTAGTATCCTCCCCGGTAATCAGGAACTCGGACTCCAGAGGGTTCGTCTCGATGATGCTGTAGAACCAATCGGCGAAATCGAGATCACACACAACCGTTTTCTGAAATGCTCCCGTGCAATCAAGAACGGTGATGAACGGCAGTTTTGATCCCCAGGCGGAACGAGGGTACCCTTCGGGTATAACGATCCTCGCTGTAGCACCTACAGCTACTATCAAGCCCGAAGAAGCTTCGATAGCCTCGTAAACTCCGGCCATTCCGAGGGCATAGCCTGTTGTCTTCCACCGGGGATTGCCGGTATCACCATCCAGAAGGCATACGAACCAGGCGTCAGGGCTTGTGAGAAACTGCGAGACAGTACCACCGGCAAGAATATCTCCGCTTGATGTCTTCCTGAGGAATCTGACGCCCGGCGATACCTCACCGATAACCCCAGGCAGGTCCAGTAGATAGCAGGTACCAAGTGAGTAGTGAAATATCATCTCGCCGGCAGATGACACACTCTGGATCTCCGTGTAGGTGGAATGGCAATCGGGAGGGCTGTTTATCAGATATCCGCCATCCGGGAGCTTCGTTACAGCCTGATAATTGCTGAATTCATCCGTTCCCTCAAGAGCGCATGTCCATACCGTGTCATTCTGTTCTGTGCAGGCAATCATCCATATCTCGTTCGATCCCCCAAGTTGGGAAAAACTCAGTATGAGCCGGTTATCAGGGATATCCAGAACAACTACTTCAGATGATACCGGACATCCAGCTGAATCAATTACAATCGTCCACAATTCAGTGTTGAATAAAGAATCACCAGAAGGAACAGCCCGATTTGTAGAGATTCTCATTCCTCCCGATTCCAGAAACTGACAGCTGTCGATCCGGATTGGACTCCATCTCATAATTTCGACAGGACATGAATGCTCTGAAAGAATATCGATAGTGACTGAATTTGCTGATTCTGCAAACAGGAGTAGAAGAACGGCTGATATGAGCTTCATAAACTTTCCTTACATGCTGATGGGCATTGACCGGGAACGTATGGATAACACAATCAGAACAAATTTCCTAGCCAACAATGATTGTACAGATACCATTAAGGAGCTGCGTGAATAGGTCGGATATTCGCTCTTCCGGTTGAGGCCAAGAGGTGAATTTCTCGTACATATCTGATATAAGTGCAGAGTCCTCAGCTTTCTGTAACTCGTTATGGAGGAGTTCAAGTAAGGTGTTACATGTCTTTTCGGAGAACACTGATTTGATTTGCTTTCCTAAGACGAAACAAGAAGTGAGTTCGGCATCATACTCATTTTCCTCCATAACGGAATCATACTTATTATAGAGTTCATCATCCGGGAAAGAGTGTATTGCATTAACTAGAAAGTAAGCGAGATCACCAGCATCGTCGACTCCACGTATCGAATGCCTATCCTTCCATGCTAGCAATTTAAGGACAAACTGCTCAGCAAAACCGGCTGATTTGATCTCAAACTCGTCATTAATACTTATGCTTATACTGGATGAGTAAGCATCTGCAAAACCCTGAACATTCATTTCAAATTCGTCATCATCTCCCCAACGGTACATTTCATCAGGCTCAGCGAAACGTCCGAAGAGAATTATGTCCAAACGTAAATTACTTGAATGAATAAGTCTATGTTCATTATAACGATCTTGTTTGAAGTTATACTTTCTACGAAGATTATCCCTGAAATTGTAGAAGTCCTCAAGGGATTTTACGCAAATAGCTATATCAAGGTCGATTGTTGCTCGACCAACTGAAACCTCTAAAATTTCTTCGAAAAGCAGAATCCTGGAATAAGCACCGCAGAGAAACCAGGTAATGCTTAGCTCCGTGGATATGGCATTTATGGCAGAAAGTATTTTCCTTCTATCTGCATCGATAGTTACCTTATACATCCCAATCTCCCATAATCATTTTTACAGTCTCTCTATTTCTTTCTCCACCTTCAGCTAACAACTCCGCACACACAAGCAGGGGAGGGACTATAGGGATTTGATTGACATGTAAGTTTTCATTGTCCCAAAACTTGCTGAGTATAGTGAGGTTTCCCTCTGGATTAGCTTTTAGCTTCAAGGCAATAGCCAGTTCGTGAATGCTTCCTTGCATGTAAATAACTCCATGCTCTGGGTGAAGATACTTTGTAAGAACTGCGGCTGCTGTTTCACCACCAAGTACTGCTCCATATTGGTTGAGATCTATATTTATCCACCAGTTTTTCTCCAGAACATCGAAGCGTCTTGGATTGAGTTTTGGACGGATCTGTACAGGATATGCTTCTAACCATCTAGCTACAAGTTTGTCACGCTTTATGATTTTTCGATTGTGCTTGTAAGCTCGAATATATCCAAGCTGTTTCAAATCCTTGAATGTCAATCCTACAGTTCCCAAAGCTACTCCCGCCAGCTTTGCGATTTCTCTATAGGGGAGATTTACAGCATTCTCGATTGCTAGCAGAGTGAATATGACCTGAAGTCTTGTGCCAATAAACATGTTAACCGGTTTCTGGATAGCTGTGTCCTGTTGTCTATTACCGATTACAAAAATTCGAATGAAGGGATCTTGCTGAGTAAGATACATGTTCCCCAAAGTGTCAATGAATTGAATTTTCCTTCTTCTCAGATCTCTTGCAATCCTATTTGTTGCTACATCTGTTACTAGTAGCAGGGTTCTATCGGTTGCAGCCTGGTAGAATTCCATAACATCAAGCATTTTGAGATCAATGTTCCTGCGAATCTCAACATAATATTCATGGAGTATTTTCTCGAATTTGAGTACGGCATCATGTTTGATGCCCATAATACCCATGGGTATCTCCCATTGTACTTCACAATTTCCAACAGGTAATTCCTCGTTAAGTTTCTTGAGTGCTATCTGTAGTATTTCCCTATCGCGATTTCGATGAGTCAATTTCATGACAAACTCATTTCTTTGTTCATTATAACTGTCTGTTTCGACTTTGATGAACATAGCTTATTCTTGAACATGATGCAAGCATTGAGCGACATATAATTCTGAAATACATGATGATACAACAGTCTGGAAATTCATAATAGACGATGAATACTATTGGATAACTGATTGATTACTCGGAGAACAGGAGTGATAGAGTTTATATATCACTGTTGGAATGCGTTATACAATCTCATAAGTAAGGGATTGCTTTGTTGCGGATATATCACAAAAGGCTCGATCTTTCATAATTCCAATTACTTCATTGGGGCTGGTTACCAAGAGGCGATCAAAATGAGAAGTAAGTTGCTGCGTTTAGAATAGAAGCTAATGAACGTGGGACACCTGTGATATTGAACAGGATATAAACGCCGGGAAACAGGCGCTATATTTTTCCTTGCATTTAATAGAATA
>JAIORS010000114.1 GCA_021108005.1 Candidatus Aegiribacteria sp. | reverse complement strand
ATCGATAATTTTCCCTGTGTTTTCCGATGCTGTTATTTTTCAAACTGATTTCAACGAGTTGCCTAATAACTGGTATGCTAATTCAAGTTGGGAATTCGGTCCATATGGAGCTGTAACCAATTCTTCCTGGCCGGATACATGGTGGGATGCAGATATGCTCACTACTAATTCAAGCACCGAGCTCGTCTACTTCATTCCGGATGGAACGGACTCCATTATTGTTACAATACCATATTACCTCCTTGCACAAGTGTCAGAAGGAAATGCAAATTTCAATATCCTGATGAAAGCATCTGGTTCTACATGGATTGAAATATGGAGCAGGTCACTATCATATGAGGGAACAATTAACGAAACCGCGACAATCAATGCGTCTCCCGATTGGATTTCCGGAGGGGAATGGATCGGTATCCGTTTCTATGGCTATGGTTCATGCATCGATGTTGGTTCTCTTTCTGTTGACTGGCGAATATATGGCCTTACCATTACTGCAATAGGTGATAGCCTGGCTCTCGACAACGCCACATGGGCAGATATTAAACATATCTCCGAATGGTAATGACACGACTAATATATGTTTGACTGTACTCATATAATCATTAGTCTTTTTAACCGAACTGCGCAGCCGGGCGGGGACTGAACAGGATACACCGCACCGCATTTCTTACAGGTATAGATGGTTCCATGAGGTAGAACCCAGGGGTCTTCAAAAGAGGTTCTGCAGTTATCGCAGTAAGGATCGAATCTGGCCAGCGTAAGATCTCCATGGAAAGTACCGATAAGCATGGAAGAGGTTCCCATACCGGGGTCTGTTTCCTGCATCTTTCTACAGGAGTTGGCTAGGGTTTCAATCCAATAGCTCCTGGGCACATCAATATCCGACTGACAGCTGTTGCAGTGGGCTTTCTCAAGAGGACCGTCAAGATGCAGGGGCATGTCACATCTGGGGCATTGTATACTGAACTCTCGAATATCCAGCAAGAGGAAGACATTTTCTGCTTTGAGAATGTAATTGTCCAAAACATCCGCCTGGATATATCCTTTATTTTGAGTATCATACATACAGAGTCATTTGGTTTTTAAGCTCAATCAGATACCAGGCTATTCGGAATGGAGAAGAAATGCTGCGACTGACAATCTTTGCATTCATCCTCTTAATCCTTGCATGCTCTGATTCAACAGGACCATCATTTTCCCAGTATTCTCGGGTTTCTGTTGTCAACACATCCACCGGTTCAATCGTCGCGAATATCGAGCTGGACCCAACTTTTCACCGTGACATCATCATTTCTCCCGATGGCCGTTACACCTACATTAACTCATCAGAAGGTGATAACATTATACAGATTGACTGCCTTTCTAATTCTATAAGCGGTGGTCTTGATTTAGGAGGTCACAATTATTATCTCGGACTGTGCATGAACTCGCTGGGAACAGAACTATACACAACCTTCGAGGGTGAGCTTTTTATCATAGACAGTCCATCTCTTGCGATAACTGATACTGTCCAGTTGAACTGTACCATGACTCTTGATATGGCGTACAGATCGGGAACTGATCTGGTCTATATTCTTTTCCTCAGAACCTCTGGACCGGGAACGCTGGTGGTCGATGTTGAACAGGGCGAAGTTGTCGATACACTCAGTCATGCTGCTTTTTCTCCTGTTTTCTCCGAAAACGGAAATGAGCTTTACATCTCCGACAGCAGTAATCAGCTTATCTGCATCGATCCGGATACAGACAAGGAAATCGCATCGGCAGATATTGGTAATTATATAACCGATATCTGCGTCGTACCCGCTTCAGACAACATTTATGTATCATGGAAAAATTTCCCTGCCGAAGGAGGAGTACTGGCTCTCGACAGGAACACTCTGGAGGTCACCAATTCCATAGGTATGTCTTTCGAAGCTGATAACCTCTGTTATGTGCCGGTGCTGAATCTCCTGTACGCTGGAATATCCAGCGGACGTTATGATAACCGGATCATGGTTGTAGATCTGCCGGGTTTTGTTCCATCGGATGAAATCAAAATCTCCAACTGGCTCGTGAATATGGCCTCGGCTCCATCGGGTGACTTCGTTTACTGTAATATCTTCATGGACGATAGCACGGATAGATAAGATATTTGCATGTCTATATCTTCCAGAGAATTCCAGCTTTTCCCTTAGACTCGCAAAGCTCAATCTGAAGAATACTAGGAAAGTTGATTTTCCACGATCCTATTACCCTCTCCTAAAACAGCTCATCCATACGCAGATGTTACCTTTTTCTGCCTGAAACTGACCATACTGCCCGAAACAAGCCTGGTCAAACATTCCCTCCAGCAGCTTTTCACTGGATGCGCCGCATCATGGTACACTCCCCCACTGAAGCCGCTGTGCTTCCAGCTCCGCATCCGTTTTATCCGCCTTGCAGCGGAGCATACATTCATGTTCGGTTCACCATGCTTGTTTAATTATGTATACAAATGTTTACATGCCGGGTCAAGGATAAATATCACATTGAAGATCTGAATCAGGCTGTTATTCTCTTAAAGTTAGTAATTCTCTGAGGTTAGACCGGGATAATACATACATAGGGTCTTCACTTCTGGCTTTGACCTGGGTATATTTTCAACAGTATTATCTGTCTGGGAAAAGGAGGGTAGCAAAGCTTCCCGTGCATGAGTAGGTTCAATACGGAGTGAAGAGATGAAAAAGTATCTATTGCTTATTATGCTGGGTACTGTTCTGCCGGGAGGTTTGATCCGGCAGGTATCAGCACAGGACGTACTTGAACAAAAACCTGCCGAATCCGAATATTGGATCAACGGCGGTTTTGGCCCCGCCAAACCAGATTATGGATTTGGTCTTACAGGCTCTTATCGAACAGGTTTGCATATTTTCTCAGCGCGCTTTTTGTATTCCACCGAGGTAGCTATTTTATCCGACTCCAGAGAGTTTCTGGAAGGGGCAATCTTATCAGGGCTGGCGTGGAGTACAACGTATGGTTTGATCGGTCTTGAGACAGGCATCGGTTTTGTCAGTGGAAGTTGGGATCTATCCGGTCAAAGCGAAATTGAAAGTTTTACTACCATAGGATTACCAGTTGCAGTACAGTTGTTCTGGACTCCCACCGAGAAACTGGGTATAGGCTTGTACGGTTATGCCAATTTCAATTCGCAGGAACACATGGGCGGTTTACTTATCTGTCTGCAGCTGATCAATTTTGCCGGTTAGAACTGTGTCTTCAAACTCCCCCAGGTGGATTGCTCTAGCGCGGACTCGGTGAACTGAACCTCAGCTATCCATCGAATTGTACCGTATACTTTATAGCTCCAGAAGAAAGTGTCTGTGTCCGGGTAATATGTCAGTCCAAGTGACTGTGTAAAATTACTCAACCCTGGATTGCCCGATCCTATATATGTCATGCTTGAACCGTCGAATTCGAAGAGGAACCATTCCTGAAAATCGTAACAGGTGACGAATATGCCGAGATTGCCGTTGTATGGGAACACGGCAAGTCCACTCATCTGCCCCGGAACATCAGTTACAGCATAAAAAATGTTGCTGCCAGTCTCGTCTATCCTGTAGATACCATGTGAAATACTGCTGCTGTACGTTTCCCAGATGTAGTTTCCGTCATTCTGGAAATCCATACCTCTGCCGTTTGATCCGGCAGGATTTGGAAATGCAACATCCCAGGTAGTACCATCGTGATAACTAATATTGGTGTGGAGATAACAATTTATGTACCACCAATAAGGGGAAGGCCAGTTATGACAGCAGCCGAAAGTGTAGGAACAGCGGGTATAAATTGTCCACACAGGGTTTCCGGTACCCATTTCCACCGCTCGGATCAAGTGGGCGTTTTTATCCATAACCACAAGCTGGCTGATTTCTTCCTGAGTATCCAGACCGAACATTGAACCAGCAGATGACACCTGGAAGGTGTTCAGAATAGTCAACTCAATCGCATCACCTCCCACGGGAAGTGTTCCCTCGGGAATCGAACTGTCACGTCCATCCTCATCCACCCATCCCAGGGCTGTGAGGGCAACGACGAACAGAAATATCAGATCTTTCATCCTGTCTCCTTTCTTTCAAACATGTTAAGTATATTTAAAATATGAACGGGAAGCGACATACGAAAAGTGAATCCGGCTCAGCAGCTGCCCTGGAGCGGGTTCGTTTTGATACATGAAAAGGAAATACAGCATTCACTCCGGACTTTGACAGGTGTATGTTTTCAACAGTATTATCTGTCTGGGAAAAGGAGGGAAGCAAAGCTTCCCGTGCATGAATAGGTTCAATACGGAGTGAAGAGATGAAAAAGTGTTTATTGTTTATTATGCTGGGTACTGTTCTGCCGGGAGGTTTGATCCGGCAGGTATCAGCACAGGACGTACTTGAACAAAAACCTGCCGAATCCGAATATTGGATCAACGGCGGTTTTGGCCCCGCCAAACCAGATTATGGATTTGGTCTTACAGGCTCTTATCGAACAGGTTTGCATATTTTCTCAGCGCGCTTTTTGTATTCCACCGAGGTAGCTATTTTATCCGACTCCAGAGAGTTTCTGGAAGGGGCAATCTTATCAGGGCTGGCGTGGAGTACAACGTATGGTTTGATCGGTCTTGAGACAGGCATCGGTTTTGTCAGTGGAAGTTGGGATCTATCCGGTCAAAGCGAAATTGAAAGTTTTACTACCATAGGATTACCAGTTGCAGTACAGTTGTTCTGGACTCCCACCGAGAAACTGGGTATAGGCTTGTACGGTTATGCCAATTTCAATTCGCAGGAACACATGGGCGGTTTACTTATCTGTCTGCAGCTGATCAATTTTGCCGGTTAGAACTGTGTCTTCAAACTCCCCCAGGTGGATTGCTCAAGCGCTGACTCGGTGAACTGAACCTCGGCTATCCATCGGATCGTCCCATATACTGGAAATCGACTATATGGATAAGTACTCCTGTTCTCCGAAACAATGAGCACTCTGTTGATACCTCCAGAAACCCAGGCTTGAAACCTCTGTTTTCAGAAATAAGTCGCCAGTAAATGGCGGGAGCGTAAACCTTCGATTAGAATACAACAATTGCGGAATACACGAATGAAAACACAGATGTAAGGATTGTAATGAAACTCTGGACAATATTTTTTGCGCTTACTTTCTTCACGGTTGGCCTGGCCACGGACATAGATCAGGCTATGGTAAAGATATACACGAACAGCATGGCGTATGACTATTACATTCCCTGGAGTACCGAAGCTCTCAGGGAAAGCTCAGGCTCCGGTTGTGTGGTCGATGGGAACATGATACTTACAAACGCACATGTTGTAAGCAATGAAACCTACCTGCAGGTGCGGAAAGAGGGTGATCCCAGGAAGTATCAGGCTTTTGTTGTTGCCGTGTCCCATGACGCAGACCTTGCGCTTATAACCGTGAACGATGAATCTTTCTTCCAGGGCATAGATCCTCTGGAACTGGGTGAGCTTCCACACCCCAGAGAGCAGGTTACAGTCTACGGCTACCCGATGGGTGGAGATGCCCTGAGTACCACTCAGGGAGTTATCTCCAGGATCGAGAGCTATCGCTACGTTCATAGCGGTCTTTCTCTTCTAACAGTGCAGATTGATGCGGCTATCAATCCGGGGAACAGCGGCGGACCTGCCGTCATCAACAACGAAATCATCGGCGTTGCTATGCAGACCATGACACAGGCGGACAATATAGGTTACGTGATTCCGGTTCCTGTGATAAGGCACTTTTTTGAGGACATGGAGGACGGAAACTACGACGGTTTCCCCGCCGCCGGATTCAGCTATCAGAACATTCGTAACAGTGCTTTTTCCGGAAGATTCGGGATTGAAGAAGAACAGGCAGGAGTGATGGTTACACGAACTGCCTACGGCTCACCTGCAGCGGAGGTGCTGGAGCCGGGTGATGTGCTGATGAAGATAGACGGCAGATCAATCGCGGGGGACGGAACGGTGGAATTCAGATCAGGCAGCCGAACCAGACTGGATTATATGGTGAATCGACGCCAGATAGGCGAGACAATTCGCCTGGAGATAGTCAGAGAAGGAATCCCGAAGACAGTTGAGATAACACTAAGCAAAACATTGCACGATCTTACAGTTGTTTCCAGCAAAATTTATGACACTAAGTCAGAGTATTTCATTTTCGGAGGAGCCGTGTTCATGCCCCTTACTCTGAATTATCTTGAAGAATGGGGCAGTGACTGGCGCCTGTACTCCGTTGACTATCTCACCTACCCGTTCTTGTTCGACAACTGGCGCACGGAAGACAGAGAGGAAATAGTCATCATTACTTTTATGCTGGCGGCTGAGGTAAACGCCGGTTATGAAAACATTCAGAGTGAGATAATCGAAATGATAGATGGTGTTCCGGTAAGCAGTTTCTCACAATTCGTTGAAATGGTTGACGGAGGAACGGGACAATTCCTTGAGCTGACCACCAACCTGGGCAACATCATTGTCCTGGACAGGGAAGAATCCATTACTGCCAACGATGAGATACTTGTCCGTTACGGTATTCCGGTGGACAGGGTTGTATTCCAGTAATCAGGAGGAGGAGAAAATGGTAGCGATAGTCTTTGCCTTGTGGAGTTCAGCTTTCGCAAACGGAGATCTGATACCTGTTCAATTCACTGCGGACGGTGACAACATTTCTCCGCCGCTTGAATGGGAATGCAGTTTTGAGGCGGGATCATATGCCCTTATCTGCGAAGATCCAGACGCACCCTCAGGAAATTGGGTTCACTGGGTTGTATACAATATTCCCGGTGAAAAAAGAGTACTCGAAGAAGGAATGCCTTCAGAAAGAGAGCTTGAAGATGGTACGCTTCAGGGGGAAAACAGTTGGGGTAACATAGGATACGACGGCCCCGCGCCTCCTTCGGGAAAACACAGATACATCTTTACGCTGTACGCCCTTGAGGGACGAATACATCTGGCCCCCGGAGCCACTGCCGAAGAATTGAGAGAGGCTATTGAAGGGCAGACAGTGATGCGGACTGAATACATAGGGGAGTACACCCGGGAATGAAGTGCTGGTTCACTTAACCCGGAGGGTAATTACGAAGTTCCCTATTCCTCTGCATCCTCCTGAAACATGCTTTCGAAAGAATCCGCAAACTCCCAGCAGCCGTTCTCGAGAATGAGTTCAATCTCATCCTCACTGCCATCAACGACAACCGGTACAATTGCGGTATCGCCGTCAATAATAGCATCGCCTATCTCTATTGCAACGGAGCTGAGGTCAGGTAAAACATCTTCAGCCATGAGGCTTATTGAGAAGAAATCACCAGCTGTCAAATACTCAACCTCTTCTGCAGTGATATCAAACCCCATAGAGGTAAATATCTCAGAAGTACCTTCAGGATCATCCATAAATGGTTCTGTGATACCAAGTAAACCTTCAGTTGCTTCTGCCGGTAAAAGGGAGAGAACCAAATATCCGTTCGAACTATTGTATGCGTCAAAAAATACTTTAACAACCATCTCCGGAGTTCTAGATACTCTCACAAGACGGAAACCCACATTACTGAAACGACTGCCGGGAACAATGTAACAGCGTTCCGCCGATCGGCAATGGAGAGCTTCGAAGGCCTTATTACCGCAACGATAGATCCGTAAAGAATCCCTTCTACCGACCCAGGCGCTGCCATCTGACGGAGCGCCTGAATAACTGTCATGATAGGTATCTTCGCACCATTCAGACACGTTGCCACTCATGTTGTACAATCCCCATGGATTGGGTTCCTTTTGAGCCACCGGATGAGAAACGTCATCGGAGTTATTTTTGTACCAGCAGTATCTGTCAATTAAGCTGACAGGCGACACATCTCCCCAGTAATAGGATGTATTTGTTCCTGCACGGCATGAGTATTCCCACTCCGCTTCAGAAGGAAGACGGTAAATGTAATCTGGATCCATGGCATTCATGGCAACAGCAAATCTCTGACAGTCATTCCAAGATAGATAATACATTGGATAATAGTATCCTTCTCCACTCAAACCCCATTCGGGATTTGCAATATCCCGGTAGCTCCTGAGATCAGTTCCCATGATTTCGAGCCACATCCCCTGTGTTACCTCCGTGGTCATCAGCTCGAAAGCACTAATATCAACTCTGTGCTGAGGGCCTTCATTGTCGTAACGACCATCCTCCGAAGAGGGGCTGCCCATTAGAAAAGATCCCGAAGGGATATGCGCGAATTCCATTCCTTCAACCGGACCCGGAGAAACTTCTTCAATTTCTATGCCGGTCTCTGATACCGCATGCAGCTGAGCCAGTCGTTCATGCGCATAATCCGGAATCTGGTGTGTCAATTCCCGGTCGGTCATCATCTCCACGTAGATTCTGTAGTGCCCTCCCGCCTCGGCAGGTTCACCAAGTGCCCAAAGAACATCCGCTATGTTGAGATGAGCAACCATCCGTTGTGGTTTCAGATCAAGAACCTTTCTCAGAACTACCAGGGATTTATCAAGATCATCTGTCTGCTCAAGAAAATACGCGTAGTTGTTCATGATCATGGCGTACTCGCCCAGACCCATGTATTCCGAATAATCACAATTTACATAATCCAGGCTGTCCGTGAAAGCGGTAAACCACTCTCTATCTGTATGAAGAAAATCGGCAAGATCCCCGAACAGATCCACTGCTTCCTCGAAATTGCCCTCGGCCTCTGCATCCCCGGCGGCTCTGTTGATGCTTCTGAGCAATCGGGCGATCATTTCATCGGTACTGTAATAGTTGCCGGGATAGAACATATAGTTCAGTTCATCTATTGCTTCAGCGATATCTCCCTCGGCCATAAGACTGTCTGCTCTTTCTACTGCGTCCAGAGATGGGTCTCCATTGATGTATCTTATAAGCTCCAGCGATTCACTCTCAATATCCCATCGGTAACAGCCCTTACAATATCTCGCGGAGAAGGACATCTGGAAGCAGAGACATATCAGACCTTCATCTTCGTCATAACTCGCGTCTGATTTAGTGAAGTTATGGTTTCCCCTGTAGCCGCCAGTCGCCAGTAGAAAAGGAATATCGGTATCAGCAGCTGTTCCCAGCAGATAGATATCCAGCGAGTCCCCCTCAACTTCAATACCGACTATACGAAGTTCATGGATGCCATCCGGGAGTTTCTCGGGATCGAAGTGGTAAACTTTCGGATGGAAAGATGGAGAAGTAGTATTCCAATGCTCCAGTAACTCACCGGAAATAGGCTGATAATCAATCTGACTCCAGGCGATGGATACGATGAACAGAAGCACTGTAATCAATACTCTTCTCATTTATCTGACCTCCGTGTGTTATTCTAAAATCCGAATCACTTCCAATTATCTCTCGGTCCTGCTCCGTGCTGAAGACCTGTTCATGCATGAGCTGCTGCTGTTCTCCAGGTTTACTTTTAGTGTTCAGTCCACCCAGAATTCGTCTATTTCTCCGTTTTCAAGATTGTATTCCAGATACAGAGAAGCAATCCCTTCGCAATATTCTGTAAACAGTATTTCTATCCAGGTGATCAGAAGGGAGTTGCTGCCGGGCTGAAGGGAAATCACACATACCGGAAGAAATGTATAGGCGTCATCACCATTAAATCTGGGCTGCCATGAGTATACCAATTCCCAGTTATATTCCAGGCCATCGGAGATGCCGCGGAACAGTTCAACCGTTCCCTGGTCTCCGTCGTTGAAAAGCCTCATGTAAAGAAGCGCTCCATCCAGTGTAGAAAAGTCTCTATAGTAAGCCCTGTCGATTATCTCAACTCCAGCTGGATCATCAGGAAAACCGTTACCTATAGCTGCGGCAATTGAAACGAGACAAATGGTAAAAGCAATTGAAGATTTCATCAGTACTCCTCTGTTGATTGTATGGATATATGATAATCGTTTAGAACGGAGTTCACGAATGCATAAATCTATCCAGCTAAAGATGTGATACTCAAGCTGTTTTAACCGTGGAACATCTAAATAGAATGTCGAATTTTCGAATTCTCAAAAAAAGTTTGTATAATAACACAGAAGAATAACAATATTTGATAAATACACGCAAACTAACAGCTTGATGCAAACCTGAGGTTATCAGTCAGGTGGTATTACGGAAGGAGACCCATTCACTATGAGAATACATAACAAATTAGCTATAGCCCTGTCATTTGTGCTTACTGTTGTTATCGGGTGCGGAGAGGAATCAGCGCCGGCTTTCGAAGATACGGAGCCGAATGAAGAGCGAGTCTCCATAACTGTGATTGACTCAATTGGTGTAGAAATAGGGGACAGCAATTACGTTTTTGCCTCGATAGACGCTCTTACACATGGTCCTGACGGTAATATCTACGTTATGGACAGAGGAGCCTGCTGCGTGAAAGTCTATTCCCCCCGTGGGGAATTCGTAAGAACCATAGCGCGTGAGGGAAACGGTCCCGGTGAGATCACCGCCTCGTTCGCAATGGCGGTTCTCGGCGACGGAAGGATTTCTATCTGCGCCCCCATGCAGGGCGGAATACACAATTTTCTGCCTGACGGGGAATGGGAGGGACTGTCCGCTGAGTTCACGAACAATCCACCGATGAAGATGGTCGGAGCTGATTCCAACGCCTATATCGCGCTGAAACTTACAATTGATGTTGTCGATGGAGAACTGATTTCCAGTTTTCTAATAGGAAGGTACGAGGAGGATAACGAACCGTCTGTGCTTTACTACGAAACGGATTTCCAGTTCGACCCGACCGACCTGACCGGACTGCTCAACCAGACACTCTTCAGTCATGAATTCTTTGCTGACAGATCCGGCAATGTATACATCGCTCCCTACTCCACCGAAGACTATATCGTAAATGTTTTCGACAGAGATGGAAATCAGCTCCTGCACATCGAAAAGGAAGTCCCTCAGGTAGAGAAATCACCGGGGGAGATCCAGGATGAAAAAGCCTGGATGGAAGCCTGGTTGAGGAACATAGGCGCGCAGGGGGTTGTGATAGAATACAATCCGGAACCGTACAGATGGATGATAAGCGATATCGGCTGTGACAGTGAAGACAGAATATGGGTTAGAAGAGGAACCGAGCTTGCGCCTGTATTCGACGTTTACGATGCCCAGGGTAATTCACTTTTCGTAGCAGAAGTTGAAGGTATAGGAGATGATGGCCAATTCTGGGATTTCATCATCGATGAATATGGTATTATGGCATACTCGCTGAATCCGGATTACTACTCGAAGATATGGCTGATGGAAATTTCTGAAGAAAAAGTCGAATGGGAAAGTATGTAACCTGAATCTTGAACCTCGAGAAGGATTGCTTTAAGCAGATCATCATCAACATCTTCCAGAGTCTTGCCAAGCCTCTCTAACTCTGTGGGATTCTCCTTCACGAAGAAGACATTCACTGCAATGGCGGTGAATCTGATGATAATTTCAATAAAGATACCGCGGTTATCTTGAGATGAAATACTCTGTAGTAATGCATTGAAACTAACTGGCGATAACGGAGTAATGCGTTGATATTCCACGCATATGCGTAGTATATACACGCATTATGAAAACGCTTGAATTCATCCTTTCCTCAAGAACCCGAGCTGAATTATTTACTATCCTGTTTGGCTTAAACCATTATTATCGGACTATAATGTCAGTTCCGGAAATACTGGGTTCAGAATGGAACGAGACTGCGGAATATCTAAATGCCTGCAGGATGAAGCGGAACAAACTTGAATATAACTATGCCGGTGCGGTCACAACTTCAGATATCAAAGAGCTGCTGGTATTTCTACAAGGATTCAAAGAGGAAGTTCAAGATTGGTTAAATAGAAATCATCCGGAACTCACCTAGCTCATTCATTTTGTCGGGGGTTGTTTCTGAGTTGGTACCCCTTTATGACGTGGATGCGGGGGGTTGAAGACTATTAAATTGATTAGTTAGCGGTACTGTTTTATTTGATTAGCACGCAGAAGCATATTAAATGGACGTCCCTCTCAGCTTGGTCCGGAGTCAACATGCCTTCATAAGTGTGGAGAATGCTATCTATCGGTAATCATGGGTTGCACTCCAAAATTATCATGATATATTTGGAATACACTCC
>JAIORS010000113.1 GCA_021108005.1 Candidatus Aegiribacteria sp. | reverse complement strand
TTGCATGCCTTATCCACGCCGCCAGCGTTCGTCCTGAGCCAGGATCAAACTCTCCATATATATTTATATTAGGATTATTTTCCTGTATCTAATTTGCTATCGTTTTATTACGGTCCTAATCTGCTATAGCATACAGATTTGCCCTGTTACGGGCTTGGCATCAATCCGGTAAGGATTGACCCCAGGAACCAACACAGACCATGCTTATGCGATTCTCGTCTTCTCACAAATTTAAAAGATCAAGCGCTTTTCAGCGCGAACTTATAACCTAGGACATAGAAATTTGTTTGTCAACTCAGTAAAACCAATCTCATTTCACAAAAGGCTCACTCAGAGTCAACTCACAAATTAAGTAATATCCCAAGTGGAACCCGTATATGTGAATAACCTTTTGCAATGTCAAGGGACATATATAAGTTGTTGTTAATGATGTATTTGTACAAATATCAGCCCCTCATCACTTCCTCCAGTATTAACACTGAAGTTTCGTTGTAGTTCCTGGCAATTTGCGCAGTTTGATTCCACATGCAATTTCACTAAGAATGGATAAATGAAGTTAATCAAGCGAGTATCTTACCCTAACAGTTAAATTGTCACACAAACTGATTAATCGATAACAGTAAGTCTGCATGCTGATGTGCCGCCGGCCGCGTTCATCAGGCAAAAATATAACCCTGGCGGAAGGTCGGTAAGCTTGAAGGAATGAGTTATCCCATACGGTAACCGGTCCCTGTTCTCCGGGACCCCCTGACCAATCTGTCTGATTTGCGGTATCCGCGTAAACTGAAGTCGTCAGAAATACAGAAACAAGTATTACGAATAAGCGACTTTTCATATGAATCCTCTCGTAGATGGTTTTAGTAAAACTGACATAGTCAGAGGATAATGTCCAGAGATTACTTCTTAACACGCATCGCTACACCTTCATTTCGCATTTTGCGGGGGATGATATCTTCGGGGCTTTCAGCACTGAGCGGTAAAGTGATATATTTTCGGTTGTTGCACTGAACTGATGGTTCTGAACCGGAAGCTGCCTTTTAAATACTGAAATGTTGGCCGGCTGTTCACAGACAGGAGAGGTGTGCTGGAATTTACAGAAATGTTGCTTCGAATTTCTCTGTCCGGAGGTGCTGTTGACAGTGTAATCAGCACTACCCCCGATGATTCAAACAACCAGGTACCTAATATAGAAGGGACTGATGCGTCAGGGCTTTTCAGTTCCTGGCCGTTGTCAGGCGAATTCAGGATGGTTCAATTCACTCCGAATTCAAGAAAACTGTCAGCAGCTGCAAGAAGAGATTCTGAATCATCAGTTCTTGTTTACTATTTCGATTCCGATTTGAATGAACTCTTCAATCCCTCAATACCTACTATCAGACTTATTCCTGACAGGCATCTTCCGATTGTTTCCCCTGGTTTCGTATGCCTGCTCGGGTATACACCATGGGAGCTTTCGCAGAGTGAACTCATATCCTCCCTTCCGGGTGATGCCTCAGAGTCCGGGGGACAGGTTACTTTACTGGATAAGAGAGGCAGTGGACACAGACTTATTTTCTCCCGCACACCTAACACATCTGGAGGAACTGACTATACGTTCATAAGTCAGCCTGAGGAACTGCTTTTCCCGGTCAAGGAACTTGAGCGGCTTGCGGATATGAACATCCAGGGAGCGGAAGACCTGCTTGCTTTTCTTATAGATGTACTGAAGCTTGAAGCAGCGGTTCTTATGACCCGATCAACGATGGGCTACATCCCGGTATGCACGATCAATGTGGAGATCGATACTGAGCATTTCGAAACAAGCAGTATTTTTGACCCGGAGAATCTTCATTTCCCAATTTGGGTAGATCTTGAGGAGAACAACTCCCCTCTGGGGCTGAAGGGACAGTGCCTTGTTTATCCCTCAGGACAACTGGTTCTTGTAGCTCCATGGCGAGGTGACGCAGATACGCTTCAGCAGAGAGCAGATTCTGTAATGCCGGCAGTTTCAATGAAATACGAACAGTTCCGATCAACGCATGGAGAACACAGACTGCAGAATCTCCTCTACGAGCTGGATCTGCTTCTTGCGGGACAACCAAATCAAGATTCATTACAGATAGCGCTTGAAACAGCTGCTACCGGGTTTTCGGCAACTGTTATTGCGATTTTCGGACCAGAAGAGTCAGCCAGTCCCATCGTATCAAGCAGTACAGACAATGAAATACGGGAGTTGCTTGTATCAGACAGACCTTTTGAGGAGTGTTTTAACGACACTCACATCTCTATCCTCAGCAACGGTTTCATACTTCTTGCGGCATGGAATGATGAGAGAGATGTTCCGTACAGGGCAATCGATTCCTTCGGAAAAACACTCAGAAGATACGATCTGAACAAACTGATTATAAACGAGACTGACTTCCCGGATTTCTCCCAGTTGCAGGCTGCCTTCATGAAGGATACTAAAGTGCTGTGGCAGGGCAAATCACTTGGCATCTCAAACTGCTACCAATTCTATGGCAATTCAAGGCAATGCATCGACTGTCCTATCAATCACCTCTCAGCTTCCGGGAGGAAAAGCGCCAGGCTTGAAAACCATCAGGGCTATATCGAAGAGATCTATCCGTCAGGCGGCGGTTTCCTTATAACCTGGACCAGATTGCCTTCAGAAGTTGAATTCAGCTCAACAGAAAGAGAAGCGTTCCCGGGAGGAGAGGCTGAATATTCACCCAAAGGTGAGATAACATCCCTGAATGGTTGGTTTCAGGAAGCAACTGGCGCGGGTTCGGAACAGGTAATCGGACAAAATGCGGCTAGAATATTAAACAGAATTGGCTCTCCCGCTGTCCTCTCTCAATACAGGGCAGCACTTGCGGGGATTTTCATACCCGAACCGGTGGAATTCATCTGGAAGGGTACGAAGTGCTTCAGCAGAATGAGAATACTGAGATCGGGAGAAAACATTCTTCATACCGTTCTGGACTCCAACAGAGCGGGAATATCTGATACAACCACCCTGGGTCCAGGTTCTTTGTCTTCATCATCCGAGCCCGGTTCGCTCGCTGAATATCTTTCCATCGCCTGCAGACGGGAGGGGTGGGAGTTCGATATATCCGGTACCACATCAGAGGAAGGCGCACCCGTGTGGTTCTCAAGACTGGCAACAACGGATCTCCTGTCAAGCCTTCTGCATATGCTTACCCCTATGTGCCCCGACAGATGGGCTGGACTTGAAACAGGCTGGCTTGACAATACTCCGGAAACGGGATCCTTTTCCTTCCTTCCCGGTCAATATCATGTTATTCAGTTCAGGCTTCAGGGCATCGGAGCAGCCGAGAGATCAGCAATCCTCAGGAAGCTCAGTACCCTGTTCAAAGGCTTTGGTGGCTGGCTTGCCGGATCTCCCGATAAGGATGTTCTACAGGTTGGTCTGCCTGCAGCCAGGAAGCACTACAGAGAAATTGACGCGATAATATACTCACCCCTGAGTTCCTTCATGGAACTTTGCAGGGAGGCTATTTCCACAATCAATTCCAGGAAATTCCATTTAGTGGAATCAGCGAAAGATATGGCCTTGATGCAACAGACAGCAGGTTCCGTTATATGCAGGCTGGACCAGAGCAATATCCATTACGCTACAGCCCTTGCGGCACGAATCCCGAACCAGCCAATACTTGCGGCATCAGGCCTGTCAAGCGGTATTCCATCCATCACCGCAAAAGTCAGGCATCTTCAGCTACCGGTTGATAGCAAAACACTGTTTTTAGCTATCAGGAAAATAGTAAGAGGTTGAATTCGCTATGACATTCCTGCTTATTTGCTCGATTCTTCTGAACGTTTCGACACCTGAGGATTTCCTGATGGAACTGTGTGATAACAGCACCGGAATGGAAGGTGCGGAATTCTGGGCATCCCACGCATCATCGGAGGTTCAACCAACGCTTGGCGACCCGGATTCCCTGGTTCAGCTTCTTTATGGGATGCTGGAACTCTCTGTGAACACCGGGGAAAGAACAGCTTTTCAGGACAGAGGTAGTACATTTAAAATCGAATTCGGCGAATCAAGATGGACCTGGCTTGATTCAGAAGGCAATTTACACCGGAAAGACGGGCTCTCCATTGTCGTATGCTCTCAGGGTAATTACACGTGGTCGGAAATACCAGTTCTTACCTCAGGATCAATCAGTATCAGTAAAAATGAAAAGATCATCTCAGGTATCATGATAACTTTCCTGATACTTATATTCGCTTTAATCTTGTTGATATGGGCAAAAAGGAAGTACCTCTGAAAGACCTTTACTTGAACCGTTCCCACTCCGATGAAAAATCCATGATTTGGACAGGCAGTTCATGAATGGAAAGTTCCATTGTTACAGCATCCTCTATGAAATCTTCCATTTCCCTCTGAAGAAGTATCAGCTGAGACATGAAAACCTGATATTTATCCAGACTTTCGCTTTCGGCTGTGGGAAACTCCGAACCTGATTCAATTTCTTCCTGAAGATCTTTAAGGAGCGATGAAAAAGCCATTATCATTTCAGTCGCCTGATTAAAATCTGTCATTATTCTCTTCCTGTCGCAATTTTGGGGAAGCGGGATAATCATGAATAAATCCTGATTCGTCAACACTCGTATGCTCGATATCCATTCCCTGAATAAATTTCAAAGCCTCTTTAAGGGCTGTTTCAATCTGAGGTTTACTCCAGCCATTGTATTGCCAGACAGGATGACCAGCTCCATCCAGTATCAATGCAAGCCCTTCCGCGCCTTCAGCCAGCCTCTCCCCTGTTTCCGGAGGAGATATCCTGTCTCTCGAACCGTTAATATAAACAAATCTGGTCTTATGCGGTTGTTCAATGTATTCTGAAGGCTCAAACACCCTCAGTCCGTATCTAACACTCACCGGCAGAAATAGTTTCAGGAGGACTGTTCTCAGTTTGCCCATTCTGTATGCCGATGCTTCGAAGAAATTCCTGAAAACACCGTGGGCAATAACTCCCGCAACGCTCTCGCTGAGAAGGCCGGAAACTTTCAGAGCAATGTCTCCACCCATTGAGGAACCGTAAATAACAGTTCTTCGTCTGGTAAAACCCATATTATCCCTTGTATGGATAAGAACTCCAGCCAGATCGTACGCTTCGGAAGGCCCCCCTGATGCAACTGGCACCGGGTGGTCATCGTGTCCCCTCAAGGGCACCAGAAACACCGAAAAACCCAGTTTTTCGAATATCTCTCCTGGATTCACCATTGATCCAATGCTACCGTTCAGTCCGTGAACGATAACAGCAAGATCTTCTCCACCCCTGAGGAAGTAACCCTTCATCTGATATCCATCAAGAGATTCGACATTAACCGGTTGCCATGGCGTTGAGGGAATGGGATAAGTTACTGGCTGGCGGAACCTGAATCTGTTTGCAAAACCGATCAATCCCGGTCTGGAAGCCATCTTTCTGAACACCAGCCATACTCCCAGAGCTGCGAACATTCCAATACCCCATCCGGTCAGTACATCAATCGGGTAATGTACTCCAAGATAGACTCTGCTGAAGCCCACTAGAAAGGTTACTAAAATAGCAAATGGAGCGAGGGGCGGATAGGCAACAGCTGTAATAGTCGCCAGGGATGCGGAATTCGCCGAATGAGCTGAGGGAAATGATCTATTGCCGTGGACATCCCCCCTGTAATGCACTTCTGAGGAAACAGATTCATCAAAACATGGTCTGGCTCTATTCACACCGTGTTTTATATGATAGCAAATCTGATCCGAACATGCTGTAGCAATTATCAGACAGAGCAGTACTACTCTTGGATTTCTTCTCGCGAAAGCTCTTTTCCATCTGTTCCCGGTGGGAGGATGGGGCCTGGTCCGTCCCCAGCACAGAAGCATAAGAATGTATCCAGCCAGGAGTGGAATCCAGTTATCAACGTTTGTAATAAAGCGCATGACTGCTGTAAGAAAACCGGAGTCAATACCGTTCACAGAAAGAAACAATGACCTGTCCCATGCCGGCCAGAGCATTTATATCACCCCTTAAATCCCACTTTAACAAATTACTTTCGGGCGGCAGTTATGAACATATCCAAGCAGGCTTCGCAGGAAAAGGACAGAGACCACTTTCATAAGAATAATCCGGTAGATATTGATTATGCAGGAAAACAGAATATAGTATATGAATATTTACACAGAAGGTTGGAGCTTACTGCACGGGCAGCTACGGGGGGAAGATGAGAAAAACCATACACTTACATGACCCGATACCTGCGAAAGCATTGTTGCGGGTGCTGTATCGAATTCTCATGCGATTTTCCTTATTTTTTTCACCAGAAGCAGTCACAGCTTGAAGCCGAGGGTATTTCCGAACAGGTTACTGGAGTCTGTTCGTCGCGTTGATACTATTTTCGTAGTGACAATTTGCCTTTTACTTTCGGGTTTGCTTCTTGCCGTATGGTTCGGGCAGGTTCCTGTATTCGGAGACGCTCTCGGTTACAGCTATACTTCAGCTCACTGGATTGCCTGTAATGATCTGCAGCCTGTCCCGGCTGGAGAGGGCAGGGGTGAACAGGCAATGGGCCATCCTGCTTTCTTTTTCTGGCTCTGGGCAGTTCTCATGAAACTGCTGGGCAACACTCTTCTTACTGCAAAATTGCTTCCGGCAGTTGGCGCGGGTCTTGCTCTTGCTGGAACGTGGAAATTTGCAGAGAACATCTCGCGAGACAGAATTGCAGGGCCATTGGCAGCACTTGGCCTTCTAGCCAGTCCCCTCTTCCTGGCGCAAGCTTTCAGGGCTATGCCCGACAGCGCCCATCTGGCTGCCGTTGCATGGTCTCTCTATTTCTTCTCCAGGGGGGACAGATTTAAAGCAGCTCTGCTGTGTGTTGTTGCCACTGTCTTCCGGGAGCAGGGAATATTCCTGGGAGCGAGCTACATCCTGGCAGACCTGATCAAACAACGGAGATTCAGGATGAAGAGCATCCTGCTCTACTCGTCTCCACTTCTGGTTATCATCGTGACTGGTCTTCTGAACCTGAAAATGAATGGTTTCTTCTTTTTCCCAACATACATGGGTGAAGCGTCTCCGATACTTGAGGAAGGCTGGCTGATCAATAGAACGAGACTCTTTGCCGGGCATTTCCTGGGGGAAGACTTCCATTGGATCCCGGTTGCAGCCTGCCTTGCAATCATCTTCTCAGAGAAAAATCACCGGTGGGGATTCATGGCTATCCTTGTGCTGCTTCTGCCCAGCATCCTCTATCCCCCAACAAGAATCGCGTATTTAGGTGTTATCACGGTTCTGTATGGCTGGTCATTGCTCAAGCGCAGACATCTTCCCTCAACTGTAACCGTTGCCGGGTTATCCTTCGTTGGCATGCTTGTTGCTTTTCATGTGCTGATCGTAGTAAAATCGCCGGATCCCGCACTGAACCTCTTCAGGTACGTCTTCGGTGCATACGTGCCGTTCATGGCCCTTCTGGCCGCAAGAATCTCCGATGCAGGACGTCGTACAGCTGTACCTGTATGGCTACTGTTCTGCACATTGACACTCTCTTCAGCGGGTACTGTACATTACGTTTGGCAACCGGATACTTCCCCGATGGGTCTGGTGGAAGTTGTGAAATTCAGAGAAGCGATATCCCTCTCGAATAATCCTATAGCGCCGGGCCCCTATATACTGTCAGATCCAGCTATGGGATATGTTAAGGAATCCGTCACATTCAACCCGGATATTCCAGGAAACATCGTTGTTTCCACCTGTGAAGCCAATCCTGAAGCGGTAAACCGGCTTATTCCCCAGGGATACAGGCTAACTGGTGACTCAGCGTTCGTCTGGCGTGATCAGGGCCTGACGGTTTTATCTCTTGGAATCGAACCAGTACCAAAATGAAATTCCTGCTGCTCTATCCACCAAGGCCCGAATCTACGAATACCGTCCCTCCTGTGGGATTCCTGAGTATAGGAGCCGTACTGGAAGGTCTCGGACACGAAATAAACCTGATCGACGCTGCTCTCACAGGACTCAGAGGTAAGGCTCTGATTCAGCAGATACGAGACTATTCACCACATATGGTTCTTGTGTCTGCTTTCTCCAGTGACGTGGAAGTGCTATCCGCTGAGCTTCCTCTTCTAAAGAAAGCCCTTGGTGATGTTCCCTTGCTGCTCGGAGGTCCTCACGCTTCCTGCAGAGGTATTAAGGCTCTTGACGACCTTCCTCAGGTGGACACCATCTTCCTGGGAGAGGCCGAGGAATCCATCGTCGAATACCTGGCGGACCCTTCCGCAAGAATACCTGGAATAATCAATCGTACCGACCCCTGGGATACTTCTCCACGTCATATTGAAGATCTGTCCACGCTTCCCGTCCCGGCCTGGCACCTGGCCCCGCCCGTGAACTACAGCGGTCTTCCCAACGGGGTTCTGCTCCGAAATATGCCTTTTGCTCCCATCATCACTACAAGAGGCTGCCCATACAGGTGTACATTCTGCGCAGGTTTCCGTATAACAGGACGACGTATTCGACACAGACCTCTGGCAATGGTTTGGAATGAGATTGATCTTCTTGTAAACCATTTCGGCGTGAAGGAGATTCATATCGAGGACGATAACTTCACATTCGACGTGGACTACGCTGCCGGTTTCTGCGAGGAGGCAATTCGGCGTAAATATCCGGTACATTTCTCAACTCCCAACGGCGTAAGGCTTGATTCGCTTAACGAGCACCTGCTGAAACTCATGAAAAAAGCCGGGTGGTATGTGATCCACTGCGGGATTGAATCGGGGAGTGACAGAATTCTCCGATCCGTGAAGAAGAATATTTCTATCGCCGAAATCAGGGAAAAGATATCCCTGATAAAGCGAGTCGGGCTGAGCACCGCAGGATACTTCATCCTTGGGCTGCCAGGTGAAACGGAGGATGATATAAAAAAGACCATCAGTTTCTCACTGTCCAGCGGCCTTTCGTGGGCGCACTTCGCGGCTTTTCTCCCGATACCAGGATCGGAAGCGGGAGACGAGTGGTTCAGAGATCATCCGGATTCTGAAGGTATATGGAAATTGTTCCACAATACAAGCTGTCCGGCTCCGCCTGACGGGGTATCGAGGGAAACCATGCTCAAACTTCAGAGAAAGGCTTTTCTCCGGTTCTATCTCAGATTTGGTCCAATGGGTCGTCTACTGAAACAGACACTGAAACCTGTAACAATGAAATACTATCTACGTCGATTTGGGGCTTACCTTCACACAGGCAGTTCAGGATCACGTATAAAAAGCGGAACAGGATCTCTCACATGATCTCAGGAAAATCTATCACCCTTGTCATTCCCGCTCATAATGAAGAGATAGGGCTTCTACACGTACTCGAGCAAGTTCCAGGCGAAGTGGACCGGATAATTGTGGTGGATAACTGCTCAACTGACGGCACAGCCGGGATTGCCGCCTCTTTCGGATGCAGGGTCGTCAAGCAGCCATTGAAGGGATACGGCCATGCCTACCAGGCCGGATTCAAGGCGGTAGAAACAGATCTTATTGCCACCACCGACGCAGATGGAACCTATCCCGTGGATCGTATACCCTCCATGGTTAAGATACTCCTTGAAGAACAACTGGATTTTATTAGCGGCCGCCGTAAGCCAGACGATCACGCAAGGAATCTTAACAACGTCATGCGCTTCACTGGCAATTTTGTGCTGTCTGCCGCTACCATGCTCCTCTACATGCACTTCATTAAAGACAGTCAGTCCGGAATGTGGGTGTTTCACAGAGAAATCCTTGACCGGATTAAACTCACCAGCGGCGGAATGCCCTTCTCAGAAGAACTGAAGATAGAAGTCTGGTCTGAAAAGGACATTCGATGCAGGGAGGTGGATATACCCTTCAGCTACTCTGAAAGGATGGGCGACGCAAAGCTTAGACTATGGCGGGACGGATTCAGAAACCTGCTCTTCCTGTTCGCGAAACGCATCGGAATACCCATGACCAAGGCGTAGTAGAGGATAGTATCCACCTGTTTTCTACAACTTCCGTTCAAACTGCAGCGACATATTCCGGCATACTTCGCGAAAAGGACAGAGTGGCTTTCGTGAATGGGAATGTGTTAGCTTTCAGAGTATGAAATACCTTGTAACAACACCGCCGGTTATTACGCCTTCAGAACCGCCAGCGGGCGCCTTCCTGCTTGCGGCAGGGCTCTCCGCAAGGGGGATCGATACAGGATTTCTGGATCTATCCCTTGAGTATTTCAGGTACATCTTCTCCATGACCCCGCAGGGCCGCGGATATCCTGCTGTGGAACCTGCCCTGGATTATCTTCAGAATAATCCTGTTTACTCACCTCAGCAGCACCGTACCGCATCCGGCATTCTTAACTCATCCCTGAAACATTTCTCCAGTAAATTTCCAGGATGGAGGATCACTCTGATGGACCTAATTCCACCGGAGGCCATACACAGACCTACAGAAATAATGAGGATCTGCCAGGAAGGGAATACACCGTTCTCAGGATTCTGGGAGGAGCACCTTCTTCCAGCACTCAAACAATACGATCCTGAAACTGTCCTCGTATCGCTTTCCTACCTATCGCAGCTGGCTGCCGGTATAGATCTGGTTCTATTTCTGAGGAAAGCCGGATACAGAGTCATTGTAGGTGGTTCGCTGCTGAACAGCCTCAGCAGAACCGGAAAAGGTTTCGAACTGGTTCGCAGTGTCCTACCGGAATCATGTCTGAGTGATGGTTCCATCTTCCCGGGATTCAACTCCGGAAGCGGTCCTTACCTCAGCAGCCTGTCATGGCCTGATATCATCGGAGACTGGGGTTACATTTCCGGAAGGCCAGTAATTCCTTACGCCCTCTCCACAGGCTGTTATTGGAACAAATGCCTGTTCTGTCCCGATTCAAGCACGAAACTTGAAGTTCACGGAGATGATTCCTTTGAAAGATTTTTTTTGACAATACCATCTTCCATTATGGAGAAGAATCCAGTTATTCACTTCCTTGACTCAGCCATACCCCGCAAACCCCTTATGGATATACTCTCACTTCTGAGGGATTCCGGTCTTGACTGGTACACCTTTGCCAGACCTGAAAGCTGGATATCTCCCATGGCGGACAGGCTTTCAGAATCCGGCTGTCTCATGCTTCAACTGGGGGCTGAAAGCGGCAGCCTATCCCTTCTTAACCGTTTTGAAAAGGGAATCGATCCGGATACTTCGCTGGAAGTTATAAAAAAATGCGCCACTGCTGGAATACGCACCTACGTATACATGCTTCTGGGCCTTCCCGGTGAAACTGATCAGGATGTAGAAGCAACGGTTCAATTCCTTGAGGAAGCGGACAACTCAATCGATTTCATCAATTTCTCCGTCTTCAATCTTCCTGAGAAATGCGAGTTGACGGACAGGGCTTCCGAATTTGGAATCGAGCTTCTTGATTACAATTCCCCTGATGACGCAATCAGGCTTTACAGGTCCTTTCTTTTCAAGGGAAAAAACCCCAGGGTCAAGGCCAGGCGGGCTGTATCCGAATACTTCGGTGAGATTTCCTCGGTTGCAGAAGCTATCAGGAGAACTCCGAAGTGGTTCCGAACTTCGCATTTCCCTCTTATTGAAACACCAGGCAGAAAATCCGGAATTAGTTCCAATGCAACATAGGATCCGGTAATCCTGAGGTAGATCGGATTTCCCTTTTAGTTAAAACCGTTTTAAGCATTTGAAACGATAAGCACTGTCAGGGCAGCAAGAAGAGCGAGCCAAACCACCACAACCAGAGTTGCCAGTATCCTTGCTTTTTTTACATCGTCCTTTGAACCGGGTCGTATTCCCACTGCAAGGAAAGTAAGTACTCCCGCAAGGTTAATGGAAATGAGATTCACAGAAAGTAACTGGAGAGCTCCCAGAGCGCCTCTGTAGTTGCCAAGGGCTGTAAGCATGCCTGTAACAACAAGCGGAGGCATAAGGGCGGCAGCGACCATTACGCCTATCAGCGTCGCCGGCGCACCCGTACTCAAAGCAAGGGCTCCGGCCGCGCCAGCTGCCAGTGCAATAACAATATCAGTTGAGCTTATAAAAGTTCTTGATACTATTTCGGGCACATTTGGATCGATTTGAAAAAATATTCCCACAATTACAGCGAATGCAAAGGCTGTACCGATCCGCAGCGTATTCTCCCTCAGAGATCGCAGGCTGAATTGAAAATCCCCAAGCGTAACAGCAAGAGCAAGACCAACGTTCGGCCCCAGAAGCGGAGCGATTACCATGGCCCCGATTATCACAGCGATATTACCCTGGGCAAGACCCACGGCACATACAACGGCAGATAGAATGGTCATGATTATATTGGGCCAGGAAGTGCGCATCATTTCCTGCACATCATCGTACAACTCTTCCCTGCTTACCCTGTGTATTTTTCTATGAAGAATTCTACCCGGCTTTCTACTTTCATCCTGGGTCTCTTCGGGCGCCGGTATGGATGCTGCAACAGGTAAAGATACAATTCTTAACTCATCACCCGAATCGGCAAGAGCCGATCTGAGTTTGTCTGTAATCTCCTCGCTCCGTTCCGCCTCAGCAAGAATATGAAGCTGCGCCTTGTCGTCCGAGAGTTTTTCCCACCATATGGAAATGGTATCAAGGCTGCTGACAGACGATCTGGCCAGTTCGAGCCGGTCAGCTGGCGTGAAGACCTCAATAAGACGTATAGCCATTTCAGCCTGAACCTTTCGTATCAGAGAAGATTACTGGCGAGTTCGGCAAGTTCGCTCCTTTCCCCTTTAATGAGATTTATATGAGCAGTGATTTTTTCATCCTTCAGACGGTCTACAAGGTACGTGAGCCCGTTTGACTGACTGTCCAGATATGGAGTATCTATCTGGTAAATGTCACCGGTAAAAACTATTTTCGCGCCTTCGCCTGCCCTTGTAATTATTGTTTTGACTTCGTGTGGTGTAAGGTTCTGGGCTTCATCAACAATGAAATAAATACCGTCCAGGCTCCTTCCTCTGATATACGCCAGAGGAGCTATGAATAGTTTCTCCTGTTCGATCATATCCTGGAGGCTCGTATACTCTTTACTGTCAGATGAAAAACGGTTCCTGATAACGGCCAGATTATCCCAGAGAGGCTGCATATATGGGTCCAGTTTGCTCTGAACATCCCCTGGAAGAAAACCCAGATCCCTGTTTCCCAGCGGTACTACCGGTCTTGCAAGATATATCTGCCTGTATTCCTGCCGCTGATCAAGGGCTGCGGCAAGGGCTAAAAGGGTTTTCCCTGTACCTGCTTTCCCGGTAATGGTTACAAGTCTTACAGCAGGATTAAGCAATGTATGCAGGGCAAAGGTCTGTTCCGCGTTTCGCGGCTGTATTCCGTACGCCCTTGTTTTGATTATTCTTTCAAATTCATCGCTTTCAGGATTGTACCAGGTAAGGGAACTGTTGCTGCCGTTCCTGAGGATAAAGAATTGGTTGGGAATCGGTTTAATATCAGCGTCGATCTCATCCCTGGGAACAGAGTAAGGCTGTTGATAAAATCTTGAGATAATATCCTTATCAACATTCTCAAGCATTCCTGTACCAGTGTACAATTCATCCACGTTCTCAACTTTTCCGGTTTCGTAATCCTCCGCCTGGATTCCCAGGGATTTGGCTTTCATCCTGAGGTTGATATCCTTGCTTATCAGTATAACGTCCCTGTCAGGATTAGCACTTCTCAACTGATCAGCAAGAGCAAGAATCCTGTGGTCCGGCTTGTTAAGAGAGAAGAACGCATTTTCAACCGATGATCTTTCGGAAGATTCGGCTATTCTAACAAAGAGGTTCCCCCTTCCGGGGCCCAGGGGTAAGCCGTCGCTGAAGAGCTTTTCCCCGGAAAGCTTATCCAGTTTGCGGATGAACTCCCTTGCCTGGAAGTTAATGAGATCGTTTCCCTTTTTGAACTCATCCAATTCCTCGAGGACAGTAATCGGAATTACTACATCATGCTCCTGAAAATTATCTATACAGTTATGATCGTAGAGAATCACATTGGTATCGATTACAAACAGGTGTGGCGTCATGATAGAATTTTTCAAATTGTGAATCCAATCTGTTCAGGTTGATTACAATCTCAGATGTTTCTAATTCTATACGAATTTCCGAATATAATGACCAGTGATATTCCTGCTCTTGCATTTTCACATAGAATTCTGCATTTTACCGGCTGCCCGAAAACCCATATTTGTGAGCCGCTAGCTCAGTTGGTAGAGCATCTGACTTTTAATCAGAGGGTCGGGGGTTCGATTCCCCCGCGGCTCACCAGTGGGTATTGACGAAACAGTATTATGATACAATATGTTGGTAACTTTCGGCGACCCCATCGTCTAGCGGTTAGGACACTGGCCTTTCACGCCGGCAACACGGGTTCGATCCCCGTTGGGGTCGCCA
>JAIORS010000112.1 GCA_021108005.1 Candidatus Aegiribacteria sp. | reverse complement strand
CTGTTACGATTCTCGAAGCGTCATCCGATATTTTCGCCATCGTCTGGCTGTAATTCCCAACGGGTGTTCCCACCAGACTTCCATCAGTCATATCGTAGATCTGTGCTCCGGAAGATGCGTCATAAACGGTCACCAGAACTCTCGTGCCGTCTCCGGATATATCAACTCCGTTCAGCTGGCTTCCTGTTTCAAAAAGAGCGATTTGCCAGACTATCTGTTCCGTTGCGGTATCCAGACAGATTAAAGAATCTCCTTTAGCATCAGTGTAAACAATATATGCGCCGTCTACCGTTATATCCTGTTTTTTGCCAGGATCAAGAATCAGCGTTGGAACTGAGGATGAAGACAGCCAGACGAATGTAGACTCATCGAAGGAAGCTGCTGAAAATATCTCATTATTCGATCCTGCAGCTACATCCATCCTGTTATTATTAGAAACAGTAGGATAATTCCACAGAGGAGTTGAGCTTCCCGCTGTTTCATAGCAGGCTATTCTGTCATTATTCAAATACCAGCTTGTCAGAATACCTGCACCATCCATGCTTATTGCCGATTCATTGGCAATCGCCGCCTGATGATTTCTGTCCACCCAGTAAACTCCGGCCTTGAATTCCGGGCTCCGAGTCCAGGTTGCTTCTTCGGTTATCGGATCTCCCACGGGTTCAACTATTTCTCCTTCAATTTCGCAGATTGTTCTTGTAACAAAGTACTCATCAATTCCTATATCAGTGATCTCACTGTATCCTGTGAATCCTGAAGCCATCACCGTCACAAGCAATGCGTACAACATAGCAGCCTCCTACAAGTATCTGACCAACATTAATTTAGTACAAATTTCAATCCTGAAGCAATTTTATAAATACTTTTTTACCGCATGTCTATACCTGGTCTTATCCGAATACTACTTTTTCTTCATTATCCACAGACCATTAAGCGAGGGAGCGTATTCAAAATCCAATATACCAATCGAAAGTGAATCTGGCATCTTTTCCGGAAAGTGTTGTCAGTAGATCAGAAAAACCTGCATAAGATTCTCCTAAAAGAGAAACCCCTTGAACGCACGTTGGACGAGGGAGTTGAAGAGCCCGTGAGAAAATTCCAATGCGTCTCGTTGTTTTTTGTTCGCCTTCACTGTTTCCGTATTGAGGGCAGAATACCTTTTCTGTTCCGCTATAGGAGGTAGATTGACAGGGAATTCTCTGAGTATGCCAAGATTTATATGTGGAACACCGGTTGAGAGTGTACGATTTTCAATAATTCGTTGAGCCATCGGAGCTTGCAAATACGAAACAAGCCAAACTGGATCTACTAATTCATCCTCTGATACGAAGCAATCATTGGTTGAAAGGTTTGAACCTCGTATCACCGGTACTCTTGAGACACGGTAGTCACTTGAGGTAAGATTGGAGCCAAAGGGACCACCAATACAGGTCCACTTCCCACTTGTTCTAAGGTCGGCAACCACGCATCTATTCCAACCCGCAGGGAGCTTATCAATATTTGGATTGCATACCGGATCGCCGAACATGTCGAGGAAAACAGATTTCAGGAATTCTTCTGTCAGGCGGATTGACTCCTGACGTTTGCGGCGAACAACGTCTGCCTTGTCCAGAATGGCAGCAATGCGTTTCTGCTCTTCCAGTGGGGGGAGTGGAATCCTAAGGTTCATGACAATTGTCTTAGAGATGTTATTTGTGGTTACACCACGGGCATCAGCAAGAAGCTTTCGTTGATTGCTTTCAAACCAATGAAAGAGGTACCTTGAATCGAGTCTGTTGGAATCTCGCACATTGATACCTAGAATAGTTTGATTGGTAGATAAAGGTTTACCTGCAAATGCGACTTTCCCAACAGATCCATACATAGCAAGTAATAAAGTTCCTTCAGGGAAAACACGATTTCCAATAGTTGATAATCCTTCTTCGGTAATGCTCTCATTTGTTCCTGTGACTACTCTATCGGTGGTATTCAGATCAGCAATCTTTGCCCAAGGAATGTTCCCACCATAGAAATTCGGGTTTCCTCGTCTTGGAGTACCTCCACTTCTCATTTCACATATTTCTCCTAATGGTATGCTTTCATATCGCTTCTTCATCCCAGCATTCCCTCGAGCTCATCCAGGTCTTTACGGATGTCATCTTCAAGTTCCCGGAGTTTCTGGAGTATCTCTTTGGGAGGGTCGTACTCGACTTCTTCGTACTCTATCTCTTTGTAGCGGTTGATGGAGAGGTCGTACTTGTTGTCGATTATCTCCTTTACCGGAACTGTGAAAGCTTTTGCCTTTCTATCGGTGTTCTTTTCAGGATCTCTGTTTTTCCATCTGTTGATGATGTCAGGAATGTCATTTGATTCTATCTTGTCACGCTTGTCATCAAGGGAATAACCATCTGCCTGCATATCATAGAACCATACATTCTCTGTTTTTCCGCCCTTTACGAATACAACTACCGCAGTACTTACACCTTCGTAGGGTTTGAACACTCCTGAAGGCATGGATACGATGCCCTGGAGTTCACAGTCCTCTATGAGCATTTGTCTGAGCTTTTTATGGGCGTTTGAAGAGCCTAACAAAACGCCATCCGGGACTATGACAGCTGCCCTTCCACCGATTCTCAGGAGGTTGATGATTCTGTTAACGAAAAGAAGTTCTGTCTTTGTGGTTGGAAGGCACAGTTCCTCATTGATGTCACCCTTGTCGATGCTTCCCTTGAAAGGTGGGTTGGCGAGTACCACATCGTAACAGTCCTTCTCGTTGAATCTTTTTGAGAGGGTGTCCATGTAGTCTATGTCAGCCTGCTCTATGCCATGGAGCATAAGATTCATGAGCCCTATCCGAACCATCGTTGTGTCAAAGTCATACCCGTAGAATGTTCTTTCTCTCAGGCTTTTCCACTGGCGCTCATCGGTGAGTTTATCACCGACCAATCCTCTCTCAAATCCGTTCTCGTCCTTATGTCTTAGCTCAGGGCTGGTGTGAGCTGTAAGGATGTGCTGGTAAGCCCCCAGCAGGAATCCACCTGTTCCGCAGGCAGGATCACATATCTGCTCACCGAGTTTCGGATCAACGAGTTCACACATCATCTGGATTATATGCCTTGGTGTTCTGAACTGACCGTTCTTGCCTGATGAACTAATCTCTGAAAGGAGGAACTCGTAGATATCGCCCTGTGTATCATGGAAGGTCTGACCGTTCTCCTGCCGTTCCCTGTCTATCTCGGTGTAAATACTGTCTATGATGCCGACAGCTTCTACAAGCAGTGATGCTTTGGGAATGATGAATACGGCATCCTGCATGTACTGCGAGAAAGGCTGATTTTTGTCTCCAAGGTTTTTGATGAAGGGAAAGACATTATCCCTCACGTGGACAAGCATCTCATCTCCAGGAAGGTGCTTGAAGCGGCTCCACCTGCAGTCCTCTTGTCCCGCGAAAATGGAATTGTATTCCTTGTTAAGCCATTCCGCATCTGCTTTGTTTTTACTATCCATTGCATCGAGTCTTCGAATAAACAATAAGTAGCTTATCTGCTCCATTACCGTAAGGGGGTTGGCTATACCTCCAGACCAGAATCTGTCCCAGAGACTGTTCAGCAGTCCTTTCAGTTTACCTGTCAGCATTTAGGTCTCCTCTGTTGATTACGGTCCATTTTGAAGCCCTTCCCCTGCGCTGAACGGATATGATATTCTCTTCCTTCAGTTGCCGGAGAACTACTCTTATCATGTCTCTGCTTACTGTGGGACATTTCCTTTCCAGATCTGAGATTGAAAACTCTCCAGGAAAATGCATAATAGCTTCTGTTACCCTTGCTGTTTTTGAACCTCTTGATGGTTGTGATGTTCCTACTCGATCTTCAAGCTCCTTGTACGCTCTGATAAGTACTCCCCAGAAATAGGTTATCCAGGGAAAAGGATCATGCATATTGGCATGCCAGTTTATGGAGCTTGCTTCGAGAGTGTCGTAGTAGCTTTTTAATGATTCATCGATAATGCGCTCAAGGCTGATATACCGGCCTACTTCAAAGCCGCTTTTGTAAAGCAGAAGCAATGAGAGCAATCGTGCAATACGCCCGTTCCCGTCATCGAATGGGTGTATGCAGAGAAAATCCAGGATTGACAGAGGAATTAATATCAGCGGTTCTGTTCGGTAGCGTTCCGTCTGCGTCAGATATCCTTGTTCGAGCGATCTCATGGCTTCAGGTGTTTCTAAATGGCTTACAGGTTTGAACTTTACTTTTATCAAATCTCCATCAAGATTTCTTTCTTCTATCACATTATCAACGTACTTCCAGTGTCCTCCATCCTCAGGGAGGTACCGATAGATCATTGAATGAAGCTGGAGTATTGCGTTACAGTCGAATGTCATTCCCTGATGCGATGAATGAATCAGGTTGAGTGCGTCCCGATACCCCGCTATTGCCTGCTCGTTGTGATTGTGACCCTTCTCCGGGTTTCGGGCTATGGCTTTGATTCTTGTCTCCGGAGCTGTTATCCCTTCGATCCTGTTTGAAGCGGTGACTGATTCAATGATCGCGTTCTCGCGGAGACGCTCCAACACTTCTGGTATCTGCTTTGAATAGAGTTCCTGCTTGCCCTTGAACTCCCCAAGTTTCTTAATAGTAGTGAGGTGATCTGAAGAGAAGCTTAACGAACCTACAAAGCTCCTGAGCAGGGAATGCATTTGTTTCCTTTCAGCGAGAGACATGCTTACTGTCTATTGGGGTAATATATATATCAATGGGGTAATGTCAAGGCTATATTACCCTGAATAGAACTTATCGACTGATTTTATGGGGTAATGCCTAGACTATTTTACCTTGTTGAAGTGATTCGTTACCCTTATTGTTTGTGTATGGGAGTGTTTCATGCAGTGAGTGTTTCGGTAAGCTTCATGATCTCTTTTATTTCCTCCCTGCTGAATACTCCCCTTACGCCCATGGGGTGAATCTGAGTGAATGGAGCCTGAATGAGATCCTTTTTATCGAGCTTGCCTGTTTGAATGATAAAATTCCTCAGAGTCTGCAGGAATCTTATCTGAAGTGATGTAATGGTAGTATGCTCTGCGATGAACTCGTCGAAGCTGCTGTTGACCTTAACACTCCAGGATTCGAGGGTTTCAAGTCCGAGAATATGGCGCATGAGCTGAATGAAGCTTGCGGTCCTCTGATCGTAGGCCCGCCTTTACCGTGAACTCTGGGGTCATCTGAGACGATTACACAGGATAAACGCCCTGCATGTTCCGGATAGAGGGTATCGAAGATATCCTGAAGACGCCTTGCGTGAGCTTTGGTTATGGCGAAGAAAATGGTTTTACCTGGAAGAGTACCTGTATCATCCTTGATGCATTCATCCATGAACTCTCTGATTATCCGGGTATTTGTGCCCGCGTTGGATACTTTTCGCTCGAAATCAGTACCCTCGTAGTTTATCTAATCGAGATCCTTGCCCTCCGCTATCAGTTTCCTCTGGATTGACTGGGGAAGCTGGTGGCCGTGAATACCCTGAACCTGGAATTTCGATCTTACATTGAGAACCTTGAAATCACACAGGTAAGGAGGATCATGCTCCACAGCTTCCGCCCTAAAGAAGAGAGTGAAATGAAACTGAAGAATAGACTACGAGTTCTTCACGCGGAGATGAAAATCAGTCAGAAACAACAGAAACTTGGGTTTTCGCTGATTCCAACCTGTGACAAGTGGGGGATACCTGAATGAAAAGGAAACCAAATTCTCCTCTTCGGTGTTTAAATAGTGGGAGGGTCAGGCAATGTTAGGAAAAGCATTTTTTCACTACACGAATTTGCTGCAAAACGATATCGATGAGAGGAATTCTCTTCTCCAGCAATTCAACGGTTTTCGCCACAACACCCAATTCCTTGGTCAAACATCCAGGATCATCGTTTATATTGCTGCAGGAATCATTGTAATCGCTGCTGCCCTTGCGGGTCTTCTGATATTGCTTCAACCATAACATGATAGCGGCGGCAACGATGTGTATCTATTCAGATATTTGGTTGCAGATATAAACGGGACTGTCTGAATCAAAGGAGCCCTTCCAGAATTTCAAGCGTTTCATTACACCATTCGATCACAGTTGTTGAAACCTGAATTCCGTATTCGACCGCCATTTTTCCATACAATAAATGTTGAGTAGTATTGACATTCATTGCCGTAGGACCAATATTGGGTCGTAGATTGCGGTACATAATCAAGTACCAGAAAGAGGGACATCATGCCTCAGCGAAAATTCAGCGTTCATGAGGCTCAAGCAGAATTCTTGAGCAAATACAAGGCTTACGGCTTCAAGGATAAAAGCTCAATGGTTCGCAAAGCCATAGATCAGCTGCAAAGCAGATTGGAACTCGATACCCTGAGAGAATCGGCAGAACTTTATTCTGAGATTTACACAGAGGATGACAATTTGAAAGAGCTGACCCAATCAGCTATAACCGGATGGCCGGAATGACCGTATTGAAAAGAGGAATGATTATTGATGTAAATCTTGACCCGGTTAAGGGCTCGGAAACTGGAAAAGTAAGACCATGCATAATCGTAACCAACGATATTTACAATGAAATTGTTCCCGTTATTCAAGTTGTTCCTGTTACCGAGTGGAATGCAAAAAAAGCTAGAATAAGAACAAATATTGAGATTACTCCATCCAAGAGTAATGGCCTTACAAAGAAATCCCTTGCAGATTGTCTGCAAACACGCCCTGTTGATCATCGTCAAAGATTAGTTAAAATCCGCGGGAAGCTGTCACCAGCTGTAATGCTGGAAATAGATCAATCATTGAGAATTGTCTTCAAGCTTAATACCCTGCGTTATTAGATTTTTGTATTGTTCGTTTAACCTTAAAAACCTTTGAAACCAACTCCAGTTGAAACATCCTTGATCAGGATGACTAACACATCTGAATTGAGAAGGTAATAATGAAGGTATGAATGAGCTGTATCTGGATCAGATACCGGGTTGTTTGAAAAACCGATTTACTATCGCTCATGCTATAAGCTCACTGTCAGCACGTAAAGCACCATAAAGGAGAAATTCCGATGATGAACAAGGTGGTTGCTGTATTCATTCTGTTGTCGTGCTTCAGTACGGCCGCATTTGCTCATGAGTATGACCAGCTCGTACTCGAAGCCAGGAACAAGTCGTCGGCCCTGGATCACCAGGCTGCACTTGAGTTGTACCAACAGGCCTTTCAGATCGAAGAAGGCGATATCTTCGAGTTGTATAACGCTGCTTGCGCCGCCTCCCTTTGCGAGAACCTCGATGCGGCGTTCATGTATCTCGAGAAAGCGGTCAGCAGCAATATTATCAAAAAGCAATGGCTTGAGGAAGACGAGGATCTTGTAAACCTTCACTCAGATAGCCGTTGGTATGCTTTATTTGCAGCGATGGACGCCAGAGCGGATGCCATTTTGGCCTCATTACCGGAAGAACACCCGGAAGGGCCGTTGGTTGTATTACCTCAACCCCGGTTATCAAGTGATGTGTCAGTGGAGGAGGCCTTGCAGAACCGGCGATCCGTGCGCTTCTATGAGGATTCACCGTTGACTCTCGCTGAGGTTTCGCAGCTCCTGTGGTCCGCGTACGGGCTGAGCAATCCTATCGAAAACGCACCGGACTTCCTGCGAGGCGGTCTCAGAACAGCTCCATCGGCTGGGGCATTGTATCCTCTGGAACTCTACCTGGTGGCTCGTAACGTAACTGATCTCGATCGTGGAATCTACTGGTACAAATCAGAAACCCATGAACTCGTGCGCATCGTTGGCGATGATTGCTGGGAGGAATTAAGCAATGCTGGATTCAATCAGCCTCATTTCGAGAATGCGGGGGCGGCGATTGTGTATTCGGCTGTTTTTGAACGCTGTACACAGAAATACGGAGATCGAGGCCGGGAACGTTATGTATGCATGGATCTCGGCCATTCGGCTGAGAATGTATACCTTCAGGCATATGCCTTAAAGGCTCCTTCAGCGACCTGGTATTGATGCAGGTGATAAGGATGACCAGAGAGGAAGTCCCTCTCTATATAATGCCGCTGGGAAAGATGTAATGAGGTTTTATGAAAAGAACTATCTGAATTAAAGTTGACCTTCCAGAGTTTCAAGTGTTTCATTACACCATTCGATCACAGCTGTTGAAACCTGAATTCCGTATTCGACCGTCATTTTTGCGTACACAGCGTGCCCATCGGGTCTTTCTGAAAATTGCTCCAGAATTGACTGAAGCCTTCTCAGTTCATTTTCCTTCCTGCTACGGTATTGGAAAACCGTATTTCTCATGACTGAAGGTCCTACAAGATCGCCGAAAAACAGTTTCAAAAGCATTTCCGACCGTGGAGGTGTCTGACCTGCTTCGGTCGACAGCCAATTCAGCAGAACGTCTTTTCCCTTCTCGGTGATTTCGTAAACATTACTCCTGGCTTGATGGGAGTTATCCTTACTCTGCAATTTAACGAGCCCGTCGTGCTCCATTTCATTCAGCTTCGGATATATCTGACCGTAAGACTCCCTCCAGAAATTAGCAACACTGTTCTCTATGGCTTTCTTTATCGAGTAGCCGGATCCCGGTTTGCAGTGTAGAAACGCAAGGATAATAAACCGTGTTCTGCTTTCACCAGCCATGCTGAACCTTTCATTTATTGTTTAAAGCTGATCTGTACACCACAGGGCTGCGTTTTCCATTAGCTCCCAATCGGATCCCATGTCTTCAAGTGTACTGTCCGGCGGAATACCGTCACGATCGCTGTCTTCCTCGAACTCCGGGTGAGTTCCGATGATGAATACCCTGCCGGAACCGTATTCAAAAGCCATAATGACCGGATAGTTTCCCGAATTGTATTCTCCCAGTATTTCAACTTCGAGAGGGTTCTCCGGCGCAAACTTCGGTCCAAGCCAGTAGAATATCCATGAGGGATTCAATACAGACTGAGTTATCGGATGTGATGTACCGGTAATATCTATCTGAACCATGGTCTGGTATCCAGCGTGTTCAAATTCATCCACAGGTCCCTCCGACCTTCCCTCAAACAGTTCAAGAGATTCCATCGGAAGCTGATTGCCCATCCAGTATACCTCTTCGGCCGCGAAATATCCGCCAGCGCATATGCCTATATATCCGCCGCCATTACTGATGAATGACCTTACGCGAGATATTCCTTCCGCGGAAAGACTCTGGGAGTACTGATACATGTCGCCTCCGGGAAAGCAGACCAGATCGAAATTGTCGAGACAGCCCATTCTGATTTCTTCAGAAGAGACTTCCTGAATGGAACGCCCCATCCACTCGAACATGTTCACAGTTGCGGTAATGCATGACGGCTCTGCGCCCTGATCGGAATAAAGTGCTACAGAAGAAGATTTTACTATAGGTGAGCTTACATTACCGCAGGCCACAAGCACAAAAACAGGAATGATAAACGGATATCTTCTGTTCATATTGAGCTCCTTTCGTTCAATCAGATAATATATCTGACAGATATATATCTGGAAGATAGGCATGAAGTCAATATGCAACTGCGACGCAAGGCAGATATGAATCAATTCGAAAACGAGAACGATGTGAGATATTACGATTTCCAGCAGGTCTACATGATGTCAGGGCGGAAAGCATCCTCCAGGTAAGTTTCCATGCGAAAGCTCATGGATGTGCCTCTGACAATCGCAACATCGAATCGTATCTGACCGGACGGAGGTTTCGTTGAAAGATAAACCATAGCTGCGTGCACCAGTCTTGCCTGCTTCGCGGAATCTATCTTATCAAGCGTAACCGTAGCGGAGCTGTCGGAAGCGAATTTCACTTCAACGAACGATAGCACATCTTCTTTCTTCGCAACTATATCGATCTCTGACCTGCGTGTTCTGAAATTCCGGGCTTCTATAGCCCATCCCCTGTCCTCAAGCCAGAGGCATACGAAGGATTCGGCTTCCCTTGAGATTTTACTCAAAACGAAACCTCAGCTGCCTGTCATTTTTCATGGGGGCGAAGGACATCCTGTGAATCGGGGAAGGACCCAGCTTCCTGATCGCTTCCATGTGGGCTTTCGAACCGTAGCCCTTATTGGAAGCGAAGCCATAACCGGGATACTGCCGGTCAGCCTTTATCATGATATCGTCCCTTGTAACTTTGGCGATTATACTGGCGGCGGCGATTGAAAGACTCTTCGAATCACCTTTCACAATGAATTCCGCGGGAAGTTGAAGGTTCTTCACAGGAAGACCGTCTATAAGAAACAATTCGGGGCGTCTGTCCAGTGCTTCTGCGGCTCGCAGAAAGGAAAGACGTACAGCTTCGGTCATACCTGCTTCGTCGATCTCGGAGTGTTCAACAACACCTGTTGCCCAGCATTCCGATTCTTCGATTATAACCGGGAAAAGCCGCCTGCGTTTACTGCCGGAAAGCTGTTTACTATCGTTGACTTCACTGAGGAAAATCTCTCGGGGAAGCATCACGGCTGCCGCTACAAGAGGGCCGGCGAGGGGACCCCTTCCCGCTTCGTCAATCCCTGCTATGGCAGGATATCTCGATCTGAAACTTTCATCAAACCGATGGAGCTGTGTTTCCGTGGTATCAGTTCCTGGCGCCGTACGTTTTCCTCTCTTTGATCCTTGCGGCTTTGCCCGTCTTGTTACGAAGGTAGAAAAGCTTGGCTCTGCGGACCTTTCCGGCTCTGGTTACTTCGATCTTCTCGATGAGAGGTGTATTGAGGGGGAAAACCCTCTCAACACTTACACCGCCCGAAATCTTCCTTACGGTGAACGTTTCGGAAACTCCGCCTCCCCTTCGGGAAATAACAACTCCCTGGTAGATCTGCACTCTTGTTTTGTCGCCTTCCAAAACCTGAAAATGAACCTTCACCGTATCCCCTGCTCTGAACTCAGGATAATCATCCCTGATCTGAGAGGATTCAACGCCTCTGATAATGTCATCCATTCTTCTGCTCCTTCTGTCGATCCGCCAGCCGCAGCGAGCGGATAAATCGTTCTCTTATATTCTCTTCACTTTTCGAATCGATCAGTTCCGGACGATTCTTCATCGTTAGTTCCAGTGCTTTTCTTAATCGAAATTCCTCTATATCCGCATGGTTTCCCGAGAGGATTACCTCCGGAACTTTCATCCCTCTGTAATCGGCAGGTCTTGTATACCTCGGATAATCCAACAGCCCGGTAGCGTAAGTATCTGATTCAGCGGATTCCATCCTTCCCAGAACCCCCGGAAGCCATCTGAATACAGCTTCCATAAGGAACATTGCGGGAATCTCACCTCCAGATACCACAGCATCACCTACGCTGATTTCATCAGTTACGGCCGCATCTCTGAACCTTTGATCGATACCGCCATACCTCCCGCAGAATATTATCATCCTGCTGGATTCCGCCAGCTCCTTCGCAAGGGACTGATCGAGCTTTCTTCCCTGGGGGGTCATAAAAATAACCCTTGCTTCATCCCTCCAGGGAATTCGTTCAAGTGTATCGAACAGCGGCTCCGGCCGTAACAGCATACCGGCTCCGCCACCGAACTGGTAATCATCAACCGATCCTCTGCTGTCAACAGCTCTGTCTCTTATATCGAGAATTGAAAGGTCAACCAGACCATTTTCAACTGCTCTTCCAGCAATCCCGCAATCCATGAAGGAAGCAAACAGGTCCGGAAACAGTGTTGCTACCGCTGCCTGCATTTAAAGCTCCAATCACAACGGGAGGTCTTCCAGGCCTTCCGGAAGGTCAAGCTCAATTACCTTCTCCCCCCAGTTAATCGACCCTTCGTTCATCACGAGTATCACGGGAACATGAAATCTGCCCCCGTTATTCTCGACAATAAGCAGAGGATTCGCACTGGCCGGCTCAACATCAACTATCCGCATAAGACATCCGCGGGAATGTATCTCAAATCCGGAAAAGCTGTGAAGAGGAATAAAACCCAGTTTTTTTTCAACTTCGTCAATTGTTATGTAGATTGAGCAGTCTCTACATTCCTCAGCATCGTCCCGGTTGCCGATCTCCTCGAAAGTGAGATTGAACCTTGAATCTCCTCTATAAGTACATCGCCTTACAGTAAGGGATCTGCTTTTATTAAGCAGAATCACTGTTCCCGCTGGGATATCGGCAGCTCCGTACCCCAGGAACAGTCGAACCCTGACTCCACCCTTCAGCCCGTGTGTCTTCTCAACATACCCGAGATATACAATACCATCGGGAATCGGTTTTTCAGAATCAGTCAATAATTCTGACTGTAGCTTTCTGCTCCAGGCGGGCAGCAGCCGATCTGATAATAAGTCTCATAGCCTTCGCTATTTTACCTTCGCGGCCTATGACCCTGCCCAGATCAGTTTCAGCTACCCTCAGTTCGAAGACGGTAACATCTTCTTCGACTGTTTCTTCAACGGAAACAGCTTCGGGATCTGCGACAAGTACCTTAGCCATAAGTTCAACAAGCTCTTTCATGAGGATCCTCCAGTTTTGATGCCAGTTCAGCCTGCATTCGCACAAGTTCAAGTTTTAGGAAGTTCTATTCTCGCCTTTAATAAACACTACTTCCGGTTTAACTTCTTCCTCACCGGAAGACAGTTTATGCCACTTCTTCCAGGTTCCGGTTTTCTTCAGAAGAGTTCTCACTGTATCGGAAACCTGAGCTCCTCTCTCAAGCCAGTGGAAAACTCTTTCTTCGTCAACTTTTACTTCCATGGGCTTGCGCAGGGGGTCGTAGTAGCCGAAACTCTCCAGGAATTTTCCGCTTGGGGCTTTGCGCCTGTCAGCAGCTACAATCCTGAAGGAAGGCTCGCCCTTGCTTCCCGTTCTTTTAAGACGAATAATTACCAAACTTCACCTCCATATCAGCGGAATAACCCGGGAACTCCTATTCCCTTTCCCGATTTCATCCGCTTCATCATTTTTTTCATTGATCTGAACTCTCGCAGCAGCCTGTTCACATCGTTCACCTTTGTGCCGCTGCCCATCGCTATTCTTTTTCTCCTGCTTCCATTAATTATCTCCGGGTGGAGCCTTTCTCTTACTGTCATTGAACCGATAATCGCGGACGTCCTTGTGAACTGGGATTCATCGATGTCCGCTCCTGAAGGCCTCATATTCTTCGGCAGCATTCCAAGAAGGTCGGTGAGAGATCCCATTTTCCGTATTCGCTTCAGCTCCCTGGCAAAATCCTCCAGCGTAAAGGAATTGGAGATGAGTTTCTTCTCAAGCTTCTGAGCCTCCTTGATATCGTACGCGGTTTGCGCCTTTTCGACCAGGCCGACCACATCGCCCATTCCAAGGATTCTACCGGCAAGCCGCTGCGGATCCATAGGTTCAATTCCCTCAATACTCTCACCCGTTCCAAGGAATTTAATGGGCTTTCCGGTTACCGCCCTGAATGAAAGCGCGGCGCCACCCCTCGAATCACCGTCCATCTTGGTAATGACCGAACCGGTGAACCCTATTCTTTCCTGGAACTCTACAGCAACGTTCACTGCGTCCTGGCCGGAAAGACCGTCCAGCACAAGCAGTGTTTCGGATGCGTCCGCAATCCTGCATACATTTTCAAGTTCGCTCATCAGGTCATCGTCTATATGAAGCCGGCCAGCGGTGTCAGCAATCACGATATCGTAGCTCTTGAGCCTTGCCTCCTTTATAGCGTCTTTCAGAACCGCTACAGGATTCTTCGTATCTCTGCGGCCGTAAAAACCGGCTTTCGCCTTTGCTGCCAGTTTCTCCAGCTGATCGATTGCAGCCGGTCTCTGAAGGTCACATGCGGCCAGAAGAGATCTCTTGCCTTTTTTCTCAGACAGCCACCAGGCAAGCCTGGCTGCCGTTGTGGTCTTTCCCGATCCCTGGAGTCCTATCATGAGGTAAACCAGAGGCGGTTTACCGGAGAGCTGAAGTGGTGACCTGTCCGTTCCCAGAAGTTCAACGATCTCATCGTTAACTATCTTGATTACCTGCTTACCAGGCGCAAGGCTCTTAAGAACCTTTTCACCCATGGCTTTTGTGCTTACATCACTGACGAACTGTTTCGCAACTCCGAAATTAACGTCAGCCTCAAGCAGAGCGCGTCGCACCTGCCTCATTGCCTGCTTAATATCGGATTCCGTAAGTACTCCCCTGCCGGTCAGTTTCCTGAAAGCATCCGAAAGCCTGTCTGTCAGATTCTCAAACAAAAAGTTCCTCCACAGTTACTTAATAATATGCCGCTCTGCCTGACTACTTGCGCGGTAGCCCACAGAGCATGCAATTATACACCACTAAACGGAATACTACAAGCTCAACGGATCATGACAGGAAAGGTGCCCTACGAGAAGCCCGGGCTGTCTTATCTTCCAGTATCATTCAAAAAATGATGTTGACCGGGCGGAGTTGCATGTGGTATTGTTTTTCAGCTTTGGAAATAAGGAATACCGGGATAGAAGCACTATGCTGAAGTATATCACGGCATAGTCTAAAAATTAGCTTTTCTATTACTTTGAAAGAGCGGAAGATGGATGTAACTGTGTCCGGGAAGATAAATTCGCTGTTGAAACTGATTTTGATTCTGGCATTTTTGGGTTATGTGTTTCTGGTTTTTTCGCCGATGTTACATACATTTTTTGATCCGCAGGAATTTATCTCATTCTTGAATCCTTTAAGCACAGGAATGCCAACGGGGCAATACATGATTGAAAGTTGGAGCTGGATTAACGATCAGGGGGAGATGATCGGTTTCTTCAGACCATTGACCAGCGCTACATTCATGCTGGAGTATCCCCTGTTCGGCCTTAATCCACTGGCGTACAGGCTGGTTAATCTGGCAATGCATCTGCTGTGTGCTTTTTCCATAGCCAGGCTGGTAATGTTATTGTCCGGCAAAAAGTGGTTTGCAGTATTCGCAGCTGCGCTCTTCTCCGTGTATCCCGGAACTGTGGTTGCCACGGGCATGATAGTGGCACGACATGATATACTTGCATGTCTCTTTTCTGTTTTAGCTCTGAATTCAACCGTCATACTATCGAGGACTCCGAAGACAACATGGAAGGCCATAATGCCGGCTCTTTTTGTTCTGTTTGCGGTTAGCAGCAAGGAACTGGGGATGGGAAATTTCATAGCCCTGCCAATCATGTACTTCCTATGGCCGGGAAGGGAAAAATTCAAGAAAAACACTCTGATTTTCATTACCTCCCTTGTAATAGTTGCAGTGGTTTACCTTGCAGCAAGATATATGGTATTCGGTAATCTTGGTGGCTACGGCGCTTATACTGAATTGGTGGCAGTTCCAGCGCATGTGGCCATTCTGTTTTTGCAGGTTACCGGCACGTTCTTTGTAGGACTACCAATATCCAGACTTCTGGTGTATCTGTCTATTGTATATGTAATAGCGAATTATGCCCGGGGGGAACTCCAGCAATGGCGCAAAGTAGGAGTGGCGGTACTTGTAACGGGCGCCTACAGCTTCCAGTCGATAGTTGGTGATGTGGCTGAACATTACGTCTACACTGCATCCGCTTTCACAGTGTTGTTTCTGGTGTACTTCGCAGGAAGGATTGAAATACCAAGCCGAAGAGGAAAACAACTGCTAGCCGGGATTGCTCTGCTTGCCGTGCTTGCTGCGGGATATGTAACAAAACGTGAATGCTGCGATTTCAATAATAAATATACCAATTGTGAAATAGTCTATACCGCTCTGGAAAATATATCTGACTCTCTTCCCTCAGAAAGCGGAGCAGTCTGTCTCGTTCTGTCAAACAGTAATACTCCGATTGAGAATGAAATGAAGAATGTTCCTCTGTACATGGGTCTGATTGACATCGACAGTCAATGCACATTTCTTATCATAAGAGAGCTAAACGCTGGAAGTGATCTGCCGATTCTTGTATGGGAACAGGATAAGATAGTAATCAGATAGAACCGTCGAATCGCACATTTTATTACGTGAACAAAATAAATGGGGTCAAATCTTTACTCTTGACATTAGCTTCATTCATCAAATTGCATCAAATTGAAATAATTTTTGAATGTTAAGGTTTTACAAATTTTCATAAGGCACAAAGCTAATGTCAAGAGTAAAGATTTGACCCCTTCATCCCTTGTAACGGGCGCCTATTTCTCCAGTGTCAGTGATCCGTGACCTGATGGGCAGGTGATGGTAATCTCTGACGATGTTTCACCGATGATGTACTCAAGACCCGAAACGGGACATACAGGCATGGAATCCGGAAGCAGTTCCTCAAGAGGTCTGTTGCCTTCCGCTATGCTTTCATGATAAAGCATGCCTTCGATTTCAAAACCGACGGAATCAATTCTAGTAAGGCAAGCCTGAATAGCCAGTTCGTTCCCTATCCTGTCCATTTCATCCTGGTCCATTATTCTGTTACTGTCCCGGATGCATCCTGAAAGGATTGCAAGAGTCAGCGCAAGTACTATAAAATATTTCATCTGAGTCTTTCTATGGCAGCGGCCGGATCATCGGATCCTGTAACGAAAGAACCTGAAACCAGTATATCAGCTCCAGCTGATATGAGCTGTTTCGCATTGGAATCAGTTACTCCGCCGTCTACAGATATCAGAGATTCACTACCGCCGTTGTTGTCAAGGATACGTCTGGATTCAGATATCTTCTCATGAAGGTACTCCATATGTTCCTGTCCCCCGTAACCCGGATTAACGGTCATGATAAGAACAAGATCAACAGCAGGCGCAACCCATCTGAGAAATTCAACAGGAGTTGAAGGATTGACCGCCACACCAGCCCTGGCTCCCGATGCTCTGATCTGTCCGAGAAGCCTGTCAAGATGCGCAGTAACTTCCGCATGCACTGTAATGTAACTGCATCCTGCATCCGCGAAATCCTCTATCAATGTGGAAGGTTCCTGAACCATCAGGTGAGCGTCAACCGGAATATCAACACACCTCACAATTGATTCCGCAACAGCGGCTCCTACCGTAAGTACCGGAACGAATACTCCATCCATCACATCAAGGTGGATCATATCAGCTCCAGCTTTCTGAAGCCCCAGAGCTTCCTCCGCCAGGTATCCCTGGTTACACCCCAGAACCGAGGGAGCTATAATCACTTTCCTCATTACCAGTTTCCCCAGTCGTCATCCGTTTTCCCGACTATCAGGTTTATGGAATCGCCGGGAGCATACCGTGAACCGGCGAGTAACAGCTGCTCAATAATCATCCCGTCCTGAAGAATATCGCCAGTCACCCTCTCCTCGATCACAGGGATGAGGTTATTGCTCTCAGCGATTTCAAGGGCATCGCTAAGTGACAATCCCACGAAACGCGGAATCCCATCCCATCCTGTTGATACGAGTAGCCTTACAGGTACTGTAACTGACAGGCTGTCGTACTGTCTGGGGCAGACGCCGATAACCATTCCCTCGGGAATGAGGGGATGAGGCACCCAGCTTCTCCCAATGGAATACAGCTGCCAGTCGGCGATTTCCTCCTCGGCTTCAACTGCGGAAAGACCAAGGAGGGAATCGGGATAATAGTTTCTGTAGAGTGGGCCTATATTCCAGAAAATGCTTACCGGGGCTCCTCTTGGAGTCATCGAACCGGGAGGTGGATCCTGCCTTATGACACTGCCCATGCTTCCCATAGGGCCGTATTCGGACCACTGGCCGGCAAGAACCAGATTCGCTGATTCTATTTCCCGCTGGGCGTCCTGTCTCGAAAGGCCCGTAACGTCCGGAACTGATACGGGCGCCGAGGCAGCACCAATTGATGAGATGAACCGGGGTGTCCTGAAAATCGAGGGTGCCAGTACCGAACCAGCAATATAGGCAAGTATCGCTGCTGATACGGCCAGAATCACATATCTTTCAATCGGTTTCACTGATCCCTCCTCCAGGCTGCTGCAAAAAGACCGTCTATTCCATGGTCAGGGGGAAATATGCAGATCATACCATCCCTGACAAGCTCATCCGGTCCGGAGAGGTTCTCGCGATGGAAAAACTCCGTATTCTCTTCGAACGATTCAACCTGCAGACGGTTTTCTTCTTCCTCCAGACTACACGTTGAGTATATCAGAATACCACCCGGCATAACAAGCTCACCCGCAGACCGGAGGAGTTCCCTCTGTAACGCAACAGAATTCTCGAGGTATTCATCAGACCATTTCCACCGGGCATCGCAACGCCTCCTGTAAACTCCGGTATTCGTACACGGGGCATCAATGAAAACCAGATCAAAGCCGTTCTTAAATGGCATCATCCTACCATCGGCAACAACCGGAATGCTGTTTTGCCACCCAAGTCTTGCCCTGTTCTCAAGCCATCTATGCATCCTTGAAAAAGATGAATCCAGAGATATCACATAATGAGCAGTTGCCTGAAGGTGATGTGTTTTACCACCGGGTGCTGCGCCGATCTCCAGTACTGAACCTCCTTCTGCAAGTTCCGCTGCAACTTCAGCGATAACAGCGGCAGCTTCATCCTGAATGTAAACCATATCTGTTGTAGAGCGAAGAGGATTCATTCCGGTTCTCTCAAGAATCCTGTAGTTATTCACGTACAGGCCCTTTTCGAGATTGTCACTCAGGCCGGGGATGCAACCTCCAATATCCGGCACGCTGTTGTTCCATTCCATGAGTTTCTCGGTTTTTTCTCTTCCGAACCTCGAAACCCACCTGTCAGTCAGGGATGAGGGATGTGACCATATCTCATTGAGAGGAGCTTCGATTGTGTCAGGTTCTCCCTCGCTTGCCAGTTTCCGCAGGACAGCGTTTACGAGACCTGAAGCCCTGTGACCGGAAAGAGCGCTGACGGTAGCTGAAACGGCTGCGTGCGAAGGCGTACGGAGAATAATCAGCTGTGCGGCTCCCGACCTGAGCGCGGCAAGAACCACACCGTCCAGATCGCGAAGGGGTTTGGAGCAGAAACGTGCCAGTGCTCTATCGAGCCTGGCCCGCCAAACAGTCGTCTCCCTCAGGAGCCTGAGAGCGAATGCCCTGTCCCTTCCGCTGAGGTTGAAATTCTCATCCATACCCGCGAGGGATTTGATTACCGCTCTTCGAGCGGCTACACCACTGGATCCGTTACTGGACGTTTTCCACTCTCTCGATCTCGGGGAATACCGATTTGAGATTTCTCTCAACAGTCCACTGAAGAGTAACTGTTGCCATGGCACAGCCGGAGCATGCGCCCTGCAGCTTCACTTTTACAACCTTATCTTCTATACCGATGAACTGGATATCTCCACCATCCTTCTGAAGAACAGGTCTTATCTTCTCAATTTCAGCTGTTACGTTCTCATCGTTGAATTCCAGAGCTTTATCATTCATTACATCTCCTTTATATCATTTAATCTGCGATATTACAAGGGAAACCATTGTCATCAGTTTAATAAGAATGTTGAGTGAAGGTCCGCTTGTATCCTTGAAGGGGTCACCCACTGTATCTCCTATAACGGCTGCTGCATGCTCTTGGGAGCCCTTCCCCCCAAGGTTGCCTTCCTCGATGTATTTCTTGGCATTGTCCCATGCACCGCCCGAATTGGACATGAAAATGGCAAGAAGAACGCCCGATGCTATGGCACCGGCAAGAACGCCGCCAAGGGTTTCAGCACCGGCTTCACCAAATGCGAAGTAGATGACAACCGGAATAATAATGGCAAGAATACCCGGGAGTATCATTTCCTTAAGCGCGCCCTCGGTGGCTATTTCTACGCATTTAGCGGTATCAGGTTCGGCTTCTTTTTCCATTAATCCTTTTATATCACGGAACTGCCTGCGCACTTCTTCAACCATGTCCATGGCTGTCCGGCCAACAGCCCTTAATGTCAGCGAAGCGAATATGTACGGCAGCAAGGCTCCAAAAAGAAGACCGGCCACAACGTTCGATTTAAGAAGATCGATCGCATGAAGCCCGGTTGAGGCCGCATAAGCGCTGAAAAGCGCAAGGGCGGTCAGGGCAGCCGAACCTATGGCAAAACCCTTACCCATAGCGGCTGTCGTATTACCGAGAGAATCAAGCTTGTCGGTTTTTTTCCTTACTTCCCCGGGGAGTTCAGCCATTTCGGCTATGCCGCCTGCATTGTCAGCTACAGGGCCGTAGGCGTCAACTGACATTGTCATTCCGACATTCATCAGCATACCAAGAGCAGCCAGCGCTATCCCGTACAGACCGGCAAAATGGAAACTCACCATAATCGCCGCGGCTATGAACAGAATGGGGAATATGGTGGATTCCATTCCAACCGCGATTCCCTCGATAATGCACGTCGCAGGACCCGTCTTAGTGCTCTTTGCGATCTTCTTCACAGGTCCTCCGCTTGTGTAGTATTCCGTAACGAGACCAATTGCTGTTCCCGCTATAACACCGCTGATGATTGCCCAGAATACACCAATGCTGACATTGAAAATGAGGATTGCGCCTAAAGCAAGGGCTATCGACAACCCGGTACTTATGAATGTTGCATTCCTTAGAACCGTAGCCGGACTACCCTTGTGGCTTAGTATCTTGACCGAGAGAACTCCCGCGATACTTGCAAGTGTACCAAGAGCAGCCAGAATAATGGGCAGGGCAATGAGAGTCTGTGCTGTGGTTCCTGAACCCGAAGTGAGCAATACATCGGGTACGCCTGACAGACTGAAGCTGAAAGCCAGAACAATCGCCGCGATAATACTTCCCACATAAGATTCGAAGAGGTCTGCACCCATACCGGCAACATCCCCGACGTTGTCACCCACGTTATCCGCGATAACCGCCGGGTTACGGGGATCGTCCTCCGGGATCCCGGCTTCGATTTTCCCTACAAGATCAGCACCGATATCCGCGCTCTTTGTAAATATGCCTCCGCCTACCCGGGCAAAGAGGGCAATCGAACTGGCACCCATGCCGAACCCAGCGATATTCTCAAGAGATACGGTTCCCATTATCGATTCAAGAAATCCCTTTAATGGGATAATGTTGTGATACATAAGGTAGAAGGCGGATACTCCCAGCAACCCCAGCATTGAAACCGCAAGCCCCATGACACTGCCGCTCTTGAAAGCCACTGACAGTGCTTCCGAAAGACTCCTCCTGGCTGCATCAGTTGTTCTGACATTACCGATTGTCGCGGCATTCATACCGATGTAACCCGCAATCATACTGAACCCCGCGCCGCATACGAATGCCAGTGCGGTACCGTGATCGACCCCGAAAAACAAAGCAATAGTGATAAAAGCAACGAAGTACATCAAAATCCTGTATTGCGTTTTCAGATAGGTCATTGCACCGGAATGGATAAGTTCGGCCAGATGCACCATCCTGTCGTTACCGCTGGATTCCTTCTTCAGACTGGAATACCTGAGGACAGCCACAAAACCGGTCAATACCACTACAAATAGTCCTGAATACCGGAAAGCCATCTGGGAAGCAGTCATTTACACTCCTTCAATCAATCAATGATATGTTACTATTTTATTATGTTTTCTAAGTGTGCCTTTTCTACTCCAGCAGAGGGCTGAGGTCAAGCCACTCTATTCCTCAATACTATAAAGAGCGCTGATAATTCCGGATGTTGAAAATCCCTTCAGAAGGGGAACTATCTCAACCCTTCCTCCGCCCGAGATAACGTGATCAGCTCCAACAACGGATTTCACTTCGTAATCCCCGCCCTTTACCAGAATATTCGGCTTTATCTCTTCAATCAGTTTCAGGGGAGTATCTTCATCGAATGGTACTACGAAATCCACAGACCTCATCTCAGCCAGCAAAGCCATCCGCGAATTCAAACGGTTAACAGGTCTGTCATTACCCTTAAGCCTGGTTACGGAATCGTCGGTGTTTATACCGACGAACAGATAGTCTCCTAATGAATGTGCTATTCTAAGTATATGAACATGACCCGGGTGAAGTATATCAAAGCACCCGTTTGTGAAAACAACACTGCGCCCGGAGGAGTGAAGTTTCTCACTCCATTCAGCCGCCTCGGTTCTGGTCAGTATCCTTCCTTCTGGAATAACGTTGCACCTCCTTAATGATGTCTGAGGGTTTCACGGCATAAACTCCAGGTTCGGAACAGGTAGCGGCTGCCGCAAAACTGGATATTCTGACACCGTCATCAAGGGACAGACCTGCAGCAAGAGAAAGCGCCATAACGGCGATAACCGTATCTCCGGCGCCTGAGACATCAAAAACATCTCTTGCCGCAACAGGTCTGTAGAACGGTTCGATGTCTTTTCTGCAAAGCACGCTCCCGTCTCCGCCCAGAGTTATTAGAACCGAACCCGCCGAAAGCCTTTCAAGAAGCCGATCACCGGCTTCAATCGCGTCATCGACAGTTTTTATTTCCATTCCAAGGGCACGGGATGTTTCCAGTCTGTTGGGCTTGAAAAGAGTACATCCGCGAAACTCGAAGAAGTTCATGAATTTCGGATCCACTGTTACCGGAACGTTCTCCCCGCGTGAAACTGCCAGGATTCCGGAAATCAGACCGGGAGTAAGTACGCCTTTGTTGTAATCCTCAAGCACTACGGCATCCAGCTTACTGATGATGCCTTCAATCCGAGAGAATATTGAGTTCTGTATTCCTTCTGAGACAGGTTCCGTAACCTCTCTGTCAAGTCTGATGAGCTGATGTCCTCCGGACATGATTCTTGTCTTCGATGTTGTAGGCCTGCTCGAATCGAGGATAACGGCATCGGTGTCTATTCCTTCCTTTTCAAGAAGCTCAACAAGCAGTCTGCCTTCGCTGTCATCCCCGGCCGTTCCGGCCATGAGAGGGATGCCGCCAAGAGAGTAGATATTCCTCGCGACATTGGCAGCTCCTCCAGGGACCCATTTTTCTCCGGTTCTTTCCAGAGACACTATGGGAACAGGAGCTTCGGGTGAGATCCTGTCAACTGTGCCTTCAAGATAGTGGTCAAGGATAAGGTCACCCGTTACCAGTACCCTTTTCCCTCGCAGTCTATCGAGTATGTTTTCAATATTGTGTTTCGGGATCAAGAATTCCTCCGTCCGGAAATTTGGTATATAATCTAATGAACCGGCAATCGATAAAGGAGCAGCCGTGAAACCAAAGATGATGAAACAACCACCTCAAATCAACGCCGACGCTGCTGACACTGATGGAGTATACAGTAATGTCTTCTTCGTTGCAGCTTCCAGAGCCGAATTCGTACTCGATTTCGCCAGAATCGTCCCAGGGGTACAGAGCGCAAAACTCAAATCAAGAATAATCGTATCACCGCACAGGATGAAGGCTCTTGTAAAAACACTGGAATCGCAGATAGAATCGTACGAAGGAAAATTCGGAAAACTTGATATCGATGGCCAGAATGCCTTCGGTTTTCAGAATCCGGCAGCTGGAAAGGAAATCAAGCCTGAATAAACGGGAAAACAGTCTCATGGCAGGAATATCATGATAAGGAATCAGACCAGTCTATGGCAATGGATACTGGCTGCTATCGTATCCATAGCGCTGTGGATATCCTCAATGGCCGGAAACCATTTCGAGATCAATTACAGTCTGCCCCTGTCACCTCCTTCCATATCCCAGGATTTCATTGTATTGAATGAAATCAGCCTCGATTCGATTGAAGTAACATTTACGGGAAAAGGAAGTGGTGTACTCCGCGACCAGCTGATAAGACACCCTGAAGCCGTTCAGGTGAATATAGCGTTGAACGATCAGAATCAGGACTTTCCCATTCGCATAACCAGAGAACTCACGGGAAGCAATGTGGTATTCAGGGAAGACGGTTACTCCAGCCTGGAGGCTACAGCATTCAGTCCCGGAAGCATCGAACTCACCATTGACAGAAATACCATCAGGAATCTTCCGGTGGGAATAGTTTCGTCTGAGGGCATACCAGAAAGATATTACTGGCAGGTAACATCGGATTTAAAGGTCGAGGTAACGGGTGCTGAATCCGTCGTAAGTCAGTTAGACACCTGCTATACCATACCTATTATTCCGGGTACGGAAGATGAACATGTAGCCATTGTTAAACCAGAGGGTGTTGTTTATATAATTCCCAATTCTGTCTATGCTGAACTTGTTCCACCTGTGCCGATAATTACTGAGTTTTATTAATAAGGTCATGTATTGACACTCGCGAAACAAGATGGGTAGATTCAGAGCGGTGTTTTATGGAGAAGACAAACCAGGAAAAAAGAAGGAAATTGCATTTATTGTGGAGGGATAATCTATGAGATCAAAGATTCTTGTGAGAATTCTGATAGTATTGCTGGCTGCTTTTCTGATCTTCAGGATTCATCAGAGAGTCGAGACCTACAGGGTCCCCAGAGAATTCTGTCGTTCACAGATCAATACACTTGCTGAGGCGAATATTCAGCACATGTTTGAAACGGATGGAATACCGGCCCCCGACCTCGACAGCCTTCTCACATATGCAAAGGAAAAAGGATACTTTGAAACATCGTTAAGCGAGGACAGCATTACAGTTTCATTTAGAAACGGTAATACCAGGCAGGTTCTTATCCCGAATGCATGGAAGAACCTTTGGAATGCTGACGCTATCCATGGAATCGAAGTTGATCTCGAGGAAATGCTTAATGAACATTCAAACATCGAGCAGACAATAAGCAATCAAGAAAGCATTTGGGAGCTATCGCTTGATTCCCTCGTGGTACTGAGGGAAGAATATATCGCGGAGCATCCCGCCACCGAATCAGATGATGATGAAGAAGAGGTATTGACTGCGGGAGAGTTCTTCGACGATTCCCTCGGTTTCAACGCCCAGTCATTGATAGATACCGAATTGAATCTTGCAGTTTCCATAGACTCCGTGACTTCGGTTCTTCAGAATTTTAATAACATCATTGTACCTGCCAGAAAGGATTCCGTTTCCTCCATCGTCGCTGCGGTGTGTCCTTCTATCTGGCAAGCAGGATACTACGACTCGGTCTATACATACGACCCAAAACTTGCCCTTGGAACTCAGTTCTCCATATCCTGTCCAAATCACGAAAGGCATGGCGGTATAGTCGGAGGGTTTGTGGAAAAGGATTACCCGGATTCGGTCTTCATGGAACCGGACTGGGCCGAAACCCAGTTCGTGTACGCTTTCCCTGAGTACGCTGAGATGAGAAGGCTTTATGCTTCAAGGGCAAACCTTATCCGTCTGGCCGAAGAAGAAGCTGCTTATCTCGCACAGAGATACCCATCGGTAATAACGCCCAAGCAGCCGGAAAACCTCGAAGTCAGGATAGACGATCTGATCGACCCACTTGGCGGTGAATATATCTTCGAAGTAATTCCCGATACTTCTTACACATTCTATGAAAATCCTGATGGCAATACCGCCAGAGCCAGGGGAGATTCCATACAGTTTCAGACCATGAAATTCGTAGGCTATACAACGTCTGACCCTGACACATCAAGAGTTGAAGTCTACTTCTCTCATCCCTTGAACTTCCCCAGTCGTGCTGAAGGTGCTACCCCGGGTATGAACGATCACGTTTCAGTAATCATGTTCTGGGATCGTTCGGAATTCGGAACGATTCAAATCGATGAGCGGGAAGTTGATCTTCTGGAAGAACGAACATGGGATTTTGTTAAATCAAAGTTCGGTGAGAGCAGTACAACAGAATAAACATCAGACCGAGATTCATTCCTGGAACTCTATCCATTTTAGAGGGTATTAGGTATGGAACCGGAAAAAATATATTTGTGTTATCATTTGTTTCGATATACTGGAGGTATGGATGCCAAATACATATAAAGAAATAGATATTATGGGGGAACAGACGGATAACCAGTATCTGCTAGCCCTTGCTATATCAAAACGCGTAAGAAAAGTCAGATCTGGCGCTCCAGCTCTGGTCGATATTGAAAACCCCAAAAGAAAACCAATTCAAACAGCAATGGAAGAAATCGCTGAAAAGAAAATTCTGTTCTCTCGGACTGAGGACGAATAGTAGTTACTGTATAAATTCCACTGAAAGGAAATCGTATTCATGAGGATTGTAATATTCCTTGTATCAATCATGATTCTTGCCATAGGCGCATGCGGCACACAGGAAACTGTAAACCGCGCTGGTGTTGCCGATACATCCGGAGTTCTGGCCACTGTTGGTGAAATCCAGATCACAGAAAACATGATTAATAAAGAACTTGACATTATACCCCCTTACCAGAGAGCTTCGTTTGAATCCCCTGAGGGGAAAAGGCTTCTTCTGAATCATATCATCGAGAGGGAACTGCTGCTGCTTGAGGCAAAGAGTCTTGGCATGGAAGAAGACTCCTTTGTAGTCGCACAGGTAGAACTTGCCATGCAGCAGGTTGACGAAGCCAGAGAAAGAGCTCTCATACAGACCTATTACCAGCAGGAAGTAGTGGACGCAGTTGTAATACCTGAGGAAGACATTCAAGCTTACTACAACGATCATTCAAGCGATATCTACTATCAGGAAGCACAGGTTAAGATCTCTCATGTATTGATCACATCGCCTGAGGACACCGTTGCCATAGCTGAAGCTCTTGAGGCCGGGGAATCTTTTGAATCGTTGGTAGCTGATTTCAGCGAACATGACCCCACAATTGCGTCAGGTGGTGATATTGGCTGGATTACCATCAATGCTCCAATGCCATACCTCGGAGAGCAGGCCGAGATTTCAACAACTCTGTTCGAAACTGAAACCGGTGATATCACCGGTCCTTTCTCCACAGTGATGGGCTACCATTATTTCAAGGTTGCGGATAAAAGAGATGAAGGCACTCGCCCCCTTGAAGAGGTAAGGGAATCAATCGAGAATACACTGAAACCCGCATTGGTTAATTCGTACTTTCAGGATACTCTTATTCCAGAACTCAAGGAGAACTACGCCGTAACCATAAACGAGGATAGTTTCCTGCCCGATGAAAGCATTTCGGCTGATTCACTCTTTCAGTCAGCGCAGAATCTTATGGAATCGAACCCGCAAACAGCAGTTGAATACTACAAATTGTTCATCGACCGTTTCCCTGAACATGATAATGCCCACCAGGCACAGTTTCTCATAGGATTCACACTTTCAGAATACATAGGAAATTTCGACACAGCGGCCGAAGCTTTCCAGATGCTGATAGATAACTATCCCGAATCGGACTTTGTTGATGATGCCCAGTGGATGATCGAAAACATGGGCACCCCTCCAGAGAGCCTGTTCATTGAGACGATACCTGAGATGGACGAAGCCAGCTTGCCTCTTGGAGAATAGTAACTTTCATTTTGATAGAACCCGGGGATTATTCCCCGGGTTTTTCTTTGCCCTTTTCCGGACTCTCTGCGTGACTCATATTAACTTCATATATTCACTGAATATGGGAGGTGTTTATTGAAGAACCGGGTTTATTCTTCGCTTGCGATAATACTGATCCTGCTTCTGGGCTCCATGCAGGGATGCGGACCTGTTAAGGATGAGAATTCTCCCGAAGGTCTTACCGCCCTGGCGAAAAACGCTTACAATTCAGGGAATGCTCCGGAAGCTCTGAGATATTACTCCAGAGCAATAGAGGACTTTCCTGAAAACCCTCTCTACTCATCATGGCAACTTGGAAAGGGAAAATCACTCTTAGTTCTCGGCCGCCTTGAGGAAGCTGCGAACGCTGCATCACAGGCTCTGCGTTCAGCCACCGATTCACATGGCAAAGCCAGCTCGATGCTGCTTATCTCTCAGGTGGAGATAGAGAGGGGATCCTTCAGAAACGGTATAGAAACACTCTCAGACATGCAGCAGGATAATCTCGACCGGGACGAATCAGAACTCGCAATTGAAATGATACGCTCAACTCTTGAAAAAGTGGATATGGATTACCTTACCGCTGAACCGGCAACAGGATGGGTTGAGGTGTTTTGCCTTCTGGAACTCGAAAAGAGATATGCGCTGGAGGGAAACAACGAAAAGGCTGTTCTTACGGGAATGCAGGTTGACAGGCTCTTCCCCGATGCTCACGACAGGTACGGAAGACCTGAAGTAGCTACCGGTGAAGGAGGTTTCGTTGCTCTTGTCCTTCCCCTGACGGGTGAAGGATCCATATACGCTGAAAGAGTGGAATCCGGTGTTAACCTTGCCTTTGAAAGAGCTTCCGGTCTTTTCAGCTCGGTAACTGAAATAGCCTCCTTTGACTGCTCCGATGAAAGTGTTGGTATCGAAGAAATCATGAACTCACTGGGTTCTAACCCCCTATGCCTGGCAGTTATCGGACCGCTAACCAGCAGAAAAGCTGAACTTGCAGCTCCTCTGGCACAAAGATGGTCACTTCCCATGATAACACCTGCTGCAACTTCTTCCGGGCTCGATGATTACGGTGATTATGTTCACAGGCTGGTTGTATCTCAGGGTGATGACGCTGCTGCTGTAGCTGAATACGCGGTACGAAACGCCGGCTGCTCCAGGTTCGCGATAATCCATGAATTCACATCAGAATCGGTCGCCAACGCCGAGCAGTTCAGTTCAGTAGTACTTGAACTGGGCGGGGAGATAGTGGGCATGGAGGGATACGAATCGGGAGCAACTGACTTCAAAGATCAAATAAACGCTATAAAGTACCTTCATCCTGACGGAATATTTCTACCTGTGGAAGCATGGGATGCTATCCAGCTTGCTCCTCAGTTGAGATTCTACCGTGTTGAGTCACAGCTGTTCGGATCGTCCGGATGGGACGATGACATACTCCTGGAACAGGGCGGTGAATACGTTGAAGATGCTGTATTCCCGGTTTCCTTCGGCTCCGGTTCAATGAATCCCGCAACAGCACGGTTCTCATATTTCTACGAACGGAAATACGATTCACTGCCAACAATGCTTGCGGCCCAGGGATACGATACGGCAAAAATAATACTTAACGCCTGGGAGGGATCCATTCCTTCCAGATCATCCCTCGAAAACCATCTCGACAACCTGAACATATACTTCGGTGCTACAGGGATGTGCACCCTGGGCAGCGTATCAATTCCACGCTCCGCATTCCCGCTGGTTAAAGTTATCGATGGGGAGATCGTCAGCATTGAGTAATCGCAATGGAAAGCGATGGGGAATTGATATCGGCGGAACCACGACCATCATCGGATATCTGAAACCAGGCGGCTTCGAAAAGGTAAAGTCGCTGAACACTGACCCTTCCTCGGGGCCTGATTCACTTATCAGGAAGATAGGAAAAGTGGTATCTGAAACCGGTGGAACACCGCTTTGCGCGGGCGCAGGCATAGCTGGCCTGGTGAACAGGAATGATGGACTGCTCATCTCTTCTCCAAACCTGTCCGGATGGAGAAATTACCCGCTGCGGGAGAAGCTTTCGGATATACTGAAATGTCCGGTGGTAATCGATAACGACTGCAACGTCTTTGCATTGCAGGCAATAGAATCATCCTGCATACCTCCCGAAGGACTCTGGCTCATGATTACCGTTGGAACCGGTATAGGAGGAACTATTGTACAGGACGGCACTATCGTTTACGGTACAGGCTATGCCGGTGAATTCGGCCATATGACAGTAGAAGCGTCAGGAAAGAAGTGTCCCTGCGGATCAAGGGGATGCTGGGAAAGATACGCGTCATCGGCAGCCGTGATCGATTACTACAATAAGCACACCAATGAAAGCACACATCGTACTCCGAAGGAGATATTCGATCTGGCTGCTATGAACAAGGTTGCAGCGCTGAAAGCTTACGAGGAATTCGGAATATGGCTTGGCATAGGCCTGGCAAGTCTTTACCGGTGCCTCAGTCCGGCCGGCGTTTACCTCGCAGGAGGACTCATGGGGTCATCGAAGTTCTTCCTTGAGCATGCTGAATCGGAGTTCCACAGAAGATGCGCCTCTGAATGGAACGTGAATGTGCTGCCGTCAAGTTCCGACGCGGGTGCGGAGGGAGCCGCAATCATGGGAAGAGATAGAAAATGTATGCGCGGATAATGCTCTGTGTATCACATTCCTGATGTGTATTAACATTAACGGTGCACTATCATTCTTGCTATCATCTTATGAGAATAGCTATAACTATGAATCTTTGGATTGCTCCCGTATGAAGATCGTGCAGCATCCGTGTCAGTTTCCGCCCTATGTTTCCCCACCCAGTTACGGCCATAGCACCCCACCCGTTTTCGACTAAAGCGCACCGGGATCATTAGTTCCGGACAATCTCAAGGCGCCATTTCTATATTATCCTGACAGTTTACCTTCATCCACTACTTTTGGTTATAACTCTACAGAAGGAGAAGAAGAATGAAATTTCAAATTTTACTACTATGTTCGATAACTCTTTCAGCCTTCAGCTTGACGTTAGGAAAGACCAAATTCACACAACATGGTGGTATGGCATTCCAGATGGATTCCCTGACTCTGTGCATTGTCACGACACAGGGAGATACATTGATCTTCCGGGACAGATTAAACCCTCAATACGCAGAGAATTTCATCTGCCATAGACTGTTTTCCTATCTGCCAGTACAGAAGTACTGGGTGATACTGAAATCTTATTATGAAGGAGGGGGATGGCAATTGATAAACGGTGAGAATGGCAGAGTGAACACGGTCATTTCAATACCGATACCAAGCCCTGACGGCAATCGACTGGTCTGCGCCAATGCAGACATAGTAGCATGTTTCAATGACAACGGGATAGAAGTATGGAGAATAGATCCTGACAGCCTCGCTCTGGAGTTTCAGGATTTGAATGTATCCTGGGGTCCGGTCAATACCGATTGGAAGAATGACTCCACCATTATCTTCGAAAAGTTCACCTACGACGCAAACTGGGAAATTGTAACACGCCCGGGAAGACTGGAACTGTCAAACGATGGCACATGGGTACCCGATGACACAGTCGACTGGGATTGAGGCTTCACGTTGAATTCCGTACTTCACTTCTATAACAGTGTATTGCTTCTTCCTGCGGCAGCTGAGGAGAACCATACCAGTCTGCAATATGGTTGATCAGCCTCTGCTTCCCCGCCCGTAATCAATCCCTAATTTATCCATCCGATTCCTGAGCGTGCTTGGATTTATTCCCAGCAGTTCAGCAGCTCCGCCAGGTCCATGAATCTTGCCATTTACTCTGGATAGTGCTCGCCGAATATGCCGGGAGATCATCTCATCAAGATTATCCGGCTCGATAGTCAGTTCTGGCAGATTCGAGTTTTTCTGCTGTTGCTGCAGATTTAGATGTTTAAAGGTTAGAGGACCGTTTGGGTTGAGTATCAAAGCGCGCTCCACGACATTTTGCAGCTCCCGCACATTGCCCGGCCAGTGATACTCCATGAGAGGGGCGATAGCACCGGGGGAAAGCTTGGGAATGGCGGGCAATTTTAAATCCTTTACTTTCAAGCTGATAAAATGCTGCAGCAGAGCAGGAATATCGGTTTTTCTTTCTCGGAGTGGTGGTATCCAGATGGGAAACACATTGATCCGAAACCATAAATCCTCGCGGAATTGATTTGTTTTTACCATCTCTTCCAGATTGCGATTGGTGGCGGCAATGATTCTTATGTTGAGCGGAATGATTTTGGTGCCGCCAACCCGTTCAATTTCTTTGTCTTGCAGTACTCTCAATAACCGCACCTGTGCCAGGGGTGGAAGTTCCCCGATTTCGTCGAGCAAGATCGTCCCTTTATCTGCGCGTTCAAAGCGTCCCCGTTTCTGCGACAGGGCACCGGTGAAAGCGCCTTTTTCATGTCCAAAAAGCTCACTGTCGATCAGAGTTTCCGGAATAGCTCCGCAGTTCACATTGATAAAGGGACCATCTCTGCGAGTAGATGAATAATGGATTGCGTTGGCGATCACATCCTTGCCAACTCCGGTCTCACCCAGGAGCAATACCGGGCTATCGAGTGCCGCCACCTGTCGAATTCTGTCCATGGCATCTTTCAAACCGAAGTTGGC
>JAIORS010000111.1 GCA_021108005.1 Candidatus Aegiribacteria sp. | reverse complement strand
GGCTAGAGCACCGGCCTGTCACGCCGGAAGTTGCGAGTTCGAGTCTCGTCCGGACCGCCAGAGATAACGGGGTCGGACGCCACTTGCGGCACTTACGAAATTGTCCGGAATGGACCGCAAACGAAATTATCCCTTTCCCTTAAACTGGACGATGCTTTCATCTCTCTTAATAATCTAAGTAATATTCGGAAATACGGCTGTATGACCAATCAGCAGTAATACAATTTAAGGGGGAATATATGAGAATCATAGTGATTGTACTTCTTGTAACACTTTGTTTCGGAATTACCTATGCCGGTAATATCGACTATCTTACAAATAGAAGTGTTAACTATTTCAGAAATTTTGCGCGTAATTCGGCTACGGATGGTGCTGACCTTATCAGTTACAATCCGGCTGGACTGGTGTTCCTTGAAGAGGGTTTCCATATATGTTTCGGCAACGAGTTTTTCTTGAAGGATTACACCATAGACGCTGTTCCCTTCTGGGATACAACTTCAGTGATAACTTACGAATCAAACGAGCCCACACTGCTTTATCCCGACCTGCATGTTGTTTATAGAACAGGTGATTGGGCCGTTTTTGGCGCCTTCACTGTTCCCGCCGGAGGGGGAGCCCTTGATTACAAGGATGGTATCTATGCGATGTCCCTGCTCGAGACGGGATATCAACAGGCGATGCATGGAAGCCCGTACTACTTCGCTGTAATGAATGAAGGCAATATTAAAGCTTCTTCGCAGTATCTCGCGGGTACAGCGGGAGCTTCCTATGCGATAAATGACATGTTCTCCTTTTCTCTCGCAGGTCGTTACACTTCAGCCAGGAAGACCTACGATGGCCAGGCTGATTTCGTAATATTCTTTCCTGATTCCACAGGAACACCTGTACCGGTTGAAACATCAAGCCGTACTCTGGACGTTGAAAAAACAGCAAATGGATTCAATGGGATAGTAAGTGTTGATGTAGTTCCAGTTGAAAACCTTAATATCGCTCTGCGGTACGAAACCCGCACTAATCTGGAATTCAAGACAGGTGTTGGCGAGAATGGCTGGAATCCTGTACCGCTTCCCGATTCCAGTTTTTCTGTCGAAGGCTTTAAGCAGAGAAGAGATCTTCCAGCCATATTGGCCGGGGGAATTTCGTATCGCTTTTCACCCAAATTCAAGCTGAGTACGACATTCAACTATTACTTCGTTGAAGATGCCGCTGAAGATTCACTCAATGGCCTTGATAATGATTACAAAAACGGTTTTGATATAGGAATCGGAATAGATTATCAGATTTCCCCCAGGATACTCGGAGGGCTCGCGTATCTTCGTAGTGATCTGGGAGGAAGCGAGGACACTTTCAGCGACCTTGAGTACAATCTTGACTGTCACTGCATAGGTGGAGGAATTCGCTATTCGGTTAATGAGGATTTTGCCTTTACCTTAGCCGGAGGACACAATATTTACGACGAGGCGCATGGGTCCGAATCATTTGAAAATTGCACCTATAACAAGAAAGTCTGGTATTTTGGTCTTGGTGCTGAAATAAGTTTCAGGTAATTCAATAAGCGTTTAAGGTATCGGGGCTAACATTTAAACAGACAAAATGTTTAGATGTTAGCCCCGGCACCATTTTCTGTTACAATCTGTTACATAGAGACAATACTCTGTTTGCAATTGCTCCTCAGAATATTACCGGAAGAAAGGAGGCGCGACATGAAAACACTTTCGGTAAATATGGAAACAACAGAAAGGAGGAGCGAAATGAAAAAGCTTCTTGGAACAGTGGCAGCGGTAGCGGTACTGGTTCTTGCGTGCGGGTGCATTCAGGACCCTTCGGGGGAAGTCTCCGACTCGGAGAACATTCAGACCCTTCTGAGATATAACGGTTACGTCAGCATGAGTCCCCTTGATGCAGAGGGGGAAAGCGGCGGGGACGGGAAAGACTACGAGTTTCCCGAGCACTGGTGGAGGGAATTGAACACTGAAAGCTCACTTGAGATCATTCACGAGAACGACCCTGAAATGGGGATATGCACGGTCACGGTTGTAAGGAACCTGGATGCTGATTTCAATATCGACACAACACATGAAGGTATACTGAACCCCGGAATCAAAAG
>JAIORS010000110.1 GCA_021108005.1 Candidatus Aegiribacteria sp. | reverse complement strand
GATGATCATAATTTACTAATCATGTGGGGGGTCGGCTATATGTTATCAGGTCTTGCATCCGGGCATTATTATCCATTTATTAGTAACATTATAAATTAATTTATAGTTAGCTTCCCGTCCAGCGTTATCTTGAACTGAAAAGGCTACGCATCCAATCTACTTAAGATCACTCAGGCTTTGCATTTCAGAAGTTCGGAAAGGCTTTTCTACCCCAGGTTTTACAAATAGAATTGTATTCTGCTCTGACATTCAGGTTTTCAATAGAAAGGGTTCTTATCTTTCGTTCAGTTTCCTTTCCATATTTCCCCGCCCCTAGATTAATTCCATTAAATATGAAATACATAATGAACTCTGATGTACTCAGTTTTCCGGTAACGAATCCGACTACTCCCAGTACTCCCATACCGCCAAGTATTACGATCTGCAGAAGAGCCTGATACATTTGCTTCCTTACCATACTCTTGAATTGTTCAAGATTCTGGTATGTATTGAAGGATTTGTTTTGAGATAGGAATTTATTCATAGCAGTTAAACCTACAAAAAAGTTAACTAAACCAAGGAAGAACAATAGACATATCCAATTGAAGTAACTCATATCACTCCCATTCAATTGTGCTCGGTGGTTTGCTTGAGATATCGTACACAATGCGGCTGACACCGTTGACTCTGTTAACAATGGATGATGAAATCCTTGCAAGGTGATCGGGAGTCATTCTGTACCAGTCAGCGGTCATCGCGTCGGTTGAAGTAACTGCGCGGAGGGCAATAACCCTGTCATAGGTTCTTTCATCTCCCATAACTCCAACGGTTCTGATAGGAAGAAGCACAGCGAAAGCCTGCCAGATATCATTGTAGAGATCGTTCTCCAGGAGATAATCAATGTAAATCCTATCCGCTTTTCTGAGTATATCCAGATCTTCGGGGTTGATATCACCAAGGATTCTGACCGCCAGGCCGGGACCAGGAAAAGGATGCCTTGATACCATATTCTCAGGCAATCCCAACTCTCGTCCGAGTTCCCTGGCTTCATCCTTGAACAGTTCCCGAAGAGGTTCCAGCAGTTTCAGTTTCATCCTCTGAGGCAGACCGCCCACATTGTGATGACTTTTGATTATCGCGGAAGGGCCGCGGAAGGAAACACTTTCGATAACATCAGGATACAGCGTTCCCTGGGCCAGATGCGTTACTTTCTCAATTTCGGACGCAGCCTTTTCGAAAAGTTCTATGAAAATTCGACCAATTATTTTTCTTTTCTTCTCTGGATCTGTCACTCCTCTAAGAGCAGTCAAGAACTCATCTGTACCGTCAATAACCTTCAGCGGCATCCCAAAATGGTCTCGGAAGGTCTCCACCACCGATTCCTTTTCACCCATTCTGAGAAGACCGTTATCAACGAAGATTGGAGTGAATCTACCTGGTACTGCTTCGTGAAGAAGAGCAGCTACAACTGAGGAGTCTACACCTCCTGAAAGCCCAAGGATTACATTTTCTCCGCCGGCAAGTTCATTCCGAATACTTTCAATTGAGTTCTTCCGGAATGTTTTCATGTTCCAGTTGGGCGAAATACCGCATATTCCAAATGTAAAATTCCTGAGCAGTTTCTCTCCGAATTCTGTGTGGTTCACCTCAGGATGAAACTGTACTCCGTACCGCTTCCTGGTGACGTCTGCCATGGCCGCAATCGGCAGTGATTCCGTGCTGGCGATTTGACTGTAACCATCGGGAACCTTCACAACTCTGTCTCCATGGCTCATCCAGGCCTGTACTCCAGTCCCTATACCTCTAAAAATATCACTGTTCTGTTTGTGGTGTAGTTCTGCGGGACCATATTCCCTGACATGTCCACCCTCAACTCTTCCATTCTCATGGAGAGCAAGGAGCTGCATTCCATAACAAATGCCAAGCATAGGCAGTTTAAGCTGAAATATTCCGGGGTCTGGATGTGGAGAGTTTTCATCGTATACGCTTGAGGGGCCGCCCGAAAGGATTATAGCAGCAGGCTGAATCCTTAATATTTCCGAAAGAGGAGCATTCCCTGGTATAAGCTCGCAGTAAACACCCATTTCCCTTACTCTTCTTGCGATAAGCTGATTGTACTGGGAACCGAAATCAAGAATTGCTACTCCGTTGGGAATCATTTTATCTCCTTAACTGTGGCTTTTGTACCCGTCATACTTCATGTGATGTTCAGGTGGTTCCACGGGATATTCACCATCAAAGCAGGCTGTGCAATAATCACCGGGTTTATGTGCGCTGACGCAGTTGAGCATTCCTTCTTTCGACAAGTAGCCCAGGCTGTCCAGTTCGAGCTGGTCCGCTATTTCTTCTACTGTGAAATTCCTTGCAATGAGCTTCGATGATTCAGGAAAATCTATTCCGAAGTAACACGCAAATTTATGCGGAGGGCAACTTACTCTCATATGAACCTCTGTCGCTCCAGCTTCGCGAAGAGCCCGTATTCTGGCTCGACTTGTCGTACCCCTGACGATACTGTCCTCAACGACACACAACCTTTTCCCTTTCACAGCCTCCGGAATAGGTTGAAGTTTTCTCATAACCATCGTCGCTCGGTGTGCAGAAGCAGGATCGATGAATGTCCTGCCAACGTAATGGTTACGGGTAAAACACATATCGAAGGGCAGTCCAAGCTCCCTGGCAAAACCCATAGCGGCGAACATACCGCTGTCGGGAACCGGAGCGACTATATCACATTTCGCAGGATACTCCCTGGCCAGCTGCCGTCCCATGGCCAGTCTTGTTGCATAGACACTGTCACCGAATATTCTGCTTCCGGGTCTCGCAAAATAAACATGCTCAAAAATGCATTGGGCAAGGCCCTGTCTGTTTCTGAAGAGATTCGTTTTACTATTGAACCTTTCCGATTCCGGAACGATAGTATCATGCGGAATGTATAGGATCTCACCGGCATTGATCTCCCTCTGGTACTCAGCTCCACATACATCAAAGGCCAGGGTTTCGCTCGCAACAATCCACCCTCCCTCCTTGAACCTGCCAAGGTTCAAAGGCCTGAATCCCAGTGGATCTCTTACGGCATAAAGACCATCGGGGGTCATTATCAGGAAACAATAAGCTCCCTGTAGTTTGTTGAGGGCTATTTCGAGAGCTTCTCGAATATTGAAGCCTGTCTGCTCGAGATGGCGGGACATCAGGTGCAGAACAACTTCGGTATCGGTATTTGTCATGAAAATGGCTCCCTGGCGCTGCAGTTCTTCCCTGAGCGATACGGCATTTGAAAGGGTTCCGTTATGGGCAATTCCAATTTGAAACCCCGCCATACTCACCATCAACGGCTGGGCGTTCTCAACACCGGTTCCTCCGTATGTTCCATACCTTACATGACCAATTGCCGCTTCGATTCTGCCGGTCGAAAAATCAGATGGAATGTCTGACATAGCATCAAATACAGTGCCTTCCCCCTTGTGCAGCTTCATCTTACCATTTGAATATGCAAGCACTCCTGCGGCCTCCTGGCCCCTGTGCTGCAAGGCAAGCAATCCCTCTATAACAAGCGCAACGGTATTTCCATTGAATCCGCTTATCCCGCACAGTCCACAATATTCACCTGCTTTATTTACTCGCATTTTTCCTTGCAGCTCTTATAAAGGCAATAAATAGCGGATTTGGCTTAATGGGAGTTGAAGTGAATTCAGGATGGAACTGGCATGCAACAAACCATCTGAGTTCAGGCCTCTCTATTATCTCAACAAGCCGTCCGTCCGGAGAAAGACCAGAATATACAAGTCCTGCCTCTTCAAGCATTTCCCTATATTCGTTGTTGAACTCGTACCTGTGCCTGTGCCGCTCGGAAATTCTGCTGCTTCCGTAAGCCGATTGAGCCGCTGAACCATCAAGAAGATCGCAGGAGTAAAGCCCCAGGCGCATTGTCCCTCCTTTGTCGGTAATATCCTTCTGTTCCTCCATGATATGGATTACCGGATGGGAACATTCAGGAGAAAATTCGGAACTGTTGGCATCAGATAATCCTGCAAGATGCCTTGCTGTTTCGATAACTGCGCACTGCAACCCCAGACATATTCCAAAATACGGTATGTTCCGTTTCCTTGCAAACTGAACAGCTTCCAGTTTTCCCTCTATCCCCCGGTAACCAAATCCTCCTGGAACCAGTATTCCATCCAGGCCTTCAAGGATATCCGTCTGACCTCCTTCAAGATCCTCCGATTCGATGCCCTTTATTTCCAGAGCAACATCATTGGCTATACCTCCATGAGTAAGGGCTTCAAATATGCTTTTGTAAGCATCACGCAGGCCCATGTACTTGCCGATGACTCCGATCTTCACCAGGGGGCCGGATGGATTCACTGCTCTGCTGATCATGGATTTCCAGGCATCAAGGTCCAGATGATTAAGCGGCAACTCCAGTTTTTTCAGGATGAGTTCATCAAGCTTCTGTTCTGCAAGTTCAACAGGCACCTCGTATATGGAATTCTCTACGTCTTTCTCTTCAATCACAGCGTCCAGAGGGACGTTACAGAACATGGATAGCTTTCTGAAATGTTCTTCCTGAAGAGATTTTTCAGTTCTGCAGATTAGAATATCCGGGATGATTCCTATATTGCGCAAAATGCTTGCTGACTGTTGTGAGGGTTTTGTCTTCAGTTCCCGGGATGCGGACAGATAGGGTATCAAAGTAAGATGAATATAGAGTACATTCTCCCTGCCCAGATCCTGACCGAGTTCCCTCAGGGCTTCAAGAAATGGCAAACCTTCTATATCACCTGCTGTCCCTCCGACCTCTGTAATCGAGATATCGATAACTTCATCTGCCTGGGAAAGAACAGCTTCCTTGATTTCATCGGTAATATGTGGTATTACCTGAACTGTCTTGCCCAGATACCCACCCTCGCGTTCCCTTGACAGAACCGCTGAGTAGATCTTACCGGCTGTATAGTTACTGTTGTGATTGCATAACACTCCCGCAAAGCGTTCGTAATGTCCCAGATCAAGATCAGCTTCAGTACCATCATCCGTTACATATACTTCCCCATGCTGATAGGGAGACATCGTTCCCGGATCAATGTTTAGATATGGATCAAGTTTCTGCAGTGTTACGCGGTATCCCCTCTGCCGAAGCAGTAGAGCAATTGAGGCAGCCGTTATTCCTTTTCCAAGGGAGGATACTACTCCCCCGGTAACGAAAATGAATTTGCATCCATTATGAGGCATGGAAACACAACCTTTCTAAATAAAATAACACTACCCAGTATAATTGAACATACTTCTTTACAATCTGTTCTTCAAGACTCTTCAGATTGTCAGAAGTAATAATCCGGTTTTCTTTACTTCATCGAATCGTTACAATGCATTAAGACGATTCCAAGCGAGTCTGCATTCTCCATATCTTACTGCTCTGTATTCAGAATTCATTTCATAACAATATCTTAAAGCATCACAATATTAATTGTACAGTCTATTGCGTATGTTATTCTTGTATAACATACTTTTATCGTATAAATAATTTCATCGCCCGGGAAAGGTTGATTCCTATGATAAGATTGATGCTGGTCATGCTGCTTCATGTAATCTCTATATCTCCGACATTTGCTTCAGAACCTGATATTACGATTCTAGAAAACGGGCTCACAATCATTACGCAGGAACTCCACTATGCTCCAGTTGTGGCTTCGGTTATCTCCTACAGAGTGGGTTCTCGAAACGAATCAGGTGACATCCTGGGTATAAGCCATTTCTGCGAACACCTTATGTTCAAGGGAACTCCGGACATGCCGAAGTCGAGATTCTGGCAGATCGTCCAGAGGGACGGAGGAAGTGCTAACGCTTTCACAAGCAACGATTTTACATGTTACTATCTTCTTCTTCCTTCAAGCAGGCTGGAAGATGCATTGATTATTGAAAGCGACAGAATGGTGAACTGCACTATCGACTCCATAGAGGTTGTGTCTGAAAGGAATGTCGTTCATGAAGAGCGTCGAATGAGAAGCATAGACAGCCCTGACGGAGCGCTCTGGGAAGCTCTTTCAGAAATCGCGTACACGGAACATCCCTACCGGCATCCAGTGATCGGTTACGACGACAATATCCTTGGATACAACCATAACAATGCTCGCAGCTACTATGAAACCTATTACTGCCCTTCCAACGCGGTCCTTACAATCGTGGGGGATTTTAATACGGAGGAGCTTCTTCGGCAGATAAACCACTATTTCAGCAGCATTCCACCGGGAGAGGTACCGGAGGAATCCATAGCGGTTGAACCGGAACAGATCGAAGCCAGAAACATAGAAATTGAACACGCGTCAAATCTTCCCCGATTCGTAATGGCTTTTCACTCAACCGACGGTGATGACCACTATAATCCAGCACTGAGCATGATAGCCTCGTACCTTTCAGGAGGAAGATCCAGCAGGCTCGAGCAGCTTCTTGTTGAAACGAATCTTGTACACAGCGCGGGAGCCTGGAACGATGGTGGAATTGATCCAGGCATGTTCAATATCAGCGTAACCATGAACCCTCCAGAAGACAGTGATGTAACAACAGAGGAAATTCAGGAGATAATCTGGGATGAACTTGACGCAATCGCGGAGAACGGAATTCCAGAAGAAACCCTTGAAGAACACAGAAACAGGTACCGTGCGAGGGAAATACTGGGCAATGCAAGCCCACTGGGACAGGCAATAAACTACAGTCTCTCAGCAACCATGTTTGGTAACCCTCTTCATGAGCAGGAGCAGCTTGAGCTGATTGAACAGCTCACTCCTTCCGATATCGGTGAAGCCGCTTCAAGGTATTTCCGCCGGGACGGTGTGAACATTGCAGTTCTCGTTCCGTCCGGAGGAATGGGCATGCATGGAGACCGTGAAAGGGAAGAACTTCCCACGGATGTTACGGAACCTTCATCCATCGATTATGAAGGTCTTGAAATACCCGAGGATTTCCTTACACCTCCTGAAACCTCCATCGCTTTCGGAGTTCAGGAATTCCAGCTTCCGAACGGCCTTGTTCTGCTCATAAAGGAAGACCATACATTCCCTGTGGCCTCTATCAGCTTCGCAACCCCCATGGGCGCCCTGATGCATTCATCGGAACTCAACGGACTTGCTACAGTAACCACTGAAACAATGCTGAAAGGTCCCGAGGAATTGGACTATACCGAATTCCATAAGAAGCTTGAAATGGAGGGTTCGTACCTTAGATTCTATTCGGGATCAGAATATTCCTCAGGATCTGTTACACTGCTTTCGGAAGACCTGGAAACTGCATTTGAGATAATTTCTGACCTGCTTTTAAGGCCCGCTTTCAGGGAATCTGATTTCGAAACGGTAATGAACGAGCAGTACGCTAACCTTGAAGCTTCTGCCGAGCAGGCTTTCTCAGTTGCCTACGACAGTCTCATGGTTATTACCGCCTACTCTTCCGATGACTACAGAAGACCTTCCAGGACAACTCTTGACAGAATTACTCTCAACGAAGTAATTGATTACTACGATATATGCTGCAGGCCAGAAGGTACTGTTATAACCGTGGTGGGTGATATCAACACTGAAACAGTCTACAGTATTGTAGAAAATCATTTTGGAGAATGGAACAATCCCGAACAATCTTTACCCGAAATATCGATTCCTGAATTCTCTACAGCTCCGGGAGACACAATAGTATCTTTCATGCCGGGAAGAATGCAGGCAGCGGTAATGATAGCAAGGAACGCTCCCGGAACCGACATGCCCGACTATCCAGCTTTCAGAATCATGAATACGATCCTTGGCCAGGGTATCGGTTCAAGGCTGGGACACAGTGTTCGGGATGAGCAGGGACTAGCTTACGGCGTTGGCAGCTGGTTATCAACTTACGACAGCACCGGTACTTTCATAGCTTATTTGTCAACCCTTGCCGATTACATACCACATGCTACCTCATCGGTGATAAACGAAATGGAAAGGATATCAACCGAAAACGTAATGAACATTGAACTCCGCCTGGCAAAAGCAAGCGCAGTAGGCGGACAAGCGTTTTCAGGCATGAGCTACTCGGGTCAGGCATCCAGATTCACTGCGCTCTACGCTGATGGCAGGCCTCTTGACTGGAATCTGCTGTACCTTGAACAGGTTCTTGAACTCACGCCCGATGATCTTCGCGAAGCCGCATCAAAATACCTGATAGCTGGAGAGTGGTTCGTATCCATTGCCGGTGGTATACAGGAGGAGGATATTCTATCCGAATAGGAAATGCGTCACAGATTCAGACAGAGCTGGAGAACAGCCTTTAAGATATGACTGCAATTAAAACACCTGACAAAGTCAGGATAGAGAAGCTGGAAAACGGCCTTACAGTCATACTTCAGGAACTAGCTTACTCCCCTGTAGTCGCTGTGTGCCTTGCATACAGGATTGGTTCATCGTGGGAAACCTCTGAAACCCGGGGCTTAAGCCATTTTTGCGAGCATATGATGTTCAAGGGATCAAAAAAATTCGATCCCGGCAAATACTGGCAGATAGTGCAGCGCAACGGTGGGGTGGCAAACGCATATACCTCAAGAGATACAACGGTCTATTACTCAGTAGTACCAAAAGCAGGCCTTAACGATATTCTTGAACTTGAGGCTGACAGGATGCGGAACTGCAGAATAACTGCTGACAATATCGCTTCAGAAACAGCTGTAGTTCTTGAAGAAGAACTTCTTACAGAGAGAGATGACCCTGGCGGATCACTTGACTCACTTCTGTTTGATAAAGCCTTTGGGAGCCATCCCTACGGCAGACCTATTACGGGCACTCAGGACGATATCAGATCGTTTTCTCAAAAAGGACTGCTGGATTTTTACGGGACTTTTTATAATCCGGCTAACGCCGTTATTTCAGTTGTCGGAGATATTGACTGCAAAGCTGTGTCCACAAAAATAAATAGCTTTTTCGGCAAGTATTCGGGACATGAGGATGAAAGGCCATCTATTACTCCAGAACCTCCCCAGACCAATCAGATACGAGCAGAAATAGACTATCCCTCATACCTTCCAAGGATCACCATTGGGTTCAGAGTTCCAGAAGCAGATCATCCGGATTCGGAGCCACTTTCACTTATCTCAGTTTACCTGTCATCCGGCAGATCCAGCAGATTTGAGGAACTTCTGGTAAAACCATCGCTCGTTCTGGACATCTCAGTTTCAACAAATACTCTTGTCATGCCGGGGCTTTACATCATACGGGCTTTGCTACCGAGGGGCGGATCGATTGAAAAGGTGGAAAGCACAATCTTCCATGAGTTGAACAGGATAGGAAAAGAGGGTATCAACAGCGAAGCTCTGGCAATACTTAAAAAACGCAGGGAAGCCTGGAGTATAATATCTGATGCTGACCCGCTGGGCAGGTCGAGAAGGTTCTCCACAGGATATGCCAAATTTCATGATCCCTACTATTACTGGAATTCAATGAAGTCTTGTAATGCAGTAAGTGAAAACGATATAAAAGATGTCGCAATAGAGTACTTCAGAAAGAGCCTTTCTACTGTCGTTATAATGCATCCTTCCAGCACCAGTGTTGCTTCAGCTAAACCGCCTGAAATATCTGCCTCCGTTTCTGAACCTGAACTTGTTCCACCCACAGCTCAGAAACCCTCTGAAATAGATATCCCCGACAGGCTTCTGAAGGCACCAGAAGTATCAGCTTCTGACAATGCAGAAGAAATAGTCCTCGATAATGGCATACGAATAATCCTGAAAGAGGACTTTTCCTTTCCTATCGTATCTCTTGGATTCTCCTGCGCTATGGGTTCGGACAGGGAACCTGCAGAACTGACAGGCCTATCGGAAATCACAGCTGAGACCATGCTTTATGGAACACCCGATGAAGACAGCATCAAGTTCAATGCACGGTTGGAAAACCTGGGCACAAGTGTGGATTTATCTTCAACCAGTGAATTCGCCGGAGGTATGATTACTTCACTGAGCAAGGATGTGGACGAAGTTCTATCTGTAATCTCCGACATGTTTGTCAACCCGGCCTTCCGGCAAGAAGACGTTGAAGCTGTTAAAACTGATGCCATTTCGACCCTTGAGGAGTGGATTAAATCGCCCGTGGGGGCCGCAATGAACTCCTTCTCGAGACAATCCACCGATCCGCCGTATAGAGCCGCTGTACCCACAAGAAAATCGCTCGAAGCTGTTTCTCGAAACGATGTAATCGATTTTCATCACAGGTTCTGTAAGCCATCTGAAACCATCATTGTTGCAGTGGGCAGTTTTCAGAAAAACAGAATGCTCAACTCGATCATCAGGTTCTTCTCCGCCTGGAAGGATCCAGACTATCCTCCTGCCGAAATAGAGAAAGTCAGCAATCAGCAGAAGTCATCCGAATTGCATATCAATCTGGAAGGCAGGGAACAGATAGCTGCTCTGATAGGATCACCGGCACCCCCCAGATTACACAATGACTCCTGTGCCATATTTATCCTCAGCGGAATCCTTGGAGAAGGCATTGGGTCAAGACTGGGAAGAAGTATAAGGGAAACTGGTCTGTCATATCATGTAAGCAGCCTCTATATACCCCTGGCGGACAGAGGTCGAATCGTCACCCTTCTCCTTACAAGCCCTTCCGCTTTCTCTATGGCCTTTCAGAAACTGAAGCAGGAAATAGAGAATCTCACCTCAAAAACCGTAAGCGAAAATGAACTCAGGCTGGAAAAGGCTTCCTACATAGGCCGCCAGGAACTGGGCATGATGAAATACAGCGCCATAACCAGAATACTGCTCTCCTATGCATCAATGAAGCTTCCTCTGGACCACGACAGGCACACTATGCGGAAAGTCTCAGAACTTACAGAGGAGGATATCAGACTGGCAGCGGAACGATGGCTAGGAAGCGGAATTACCTACACATCCATAGCAGGCGGATTGGATGAGATTCTACAATGAGATTGACAGATGACAAATTCAGAAAAAACGCATGGACTTACTTTTTTCAGTGCTCACTGGCAACGATAACTGTCCTGATCGTACTTGTAATCCTTGACGCGACCCTTCAGACCGCCATCATCGCATCCATTGGAGCCTCATCTTTTATCGTATTCACTGCACCCAACGCATTTTCAGCCAAGACAAGATCCTTGATAGGAGGATATGCCACAGGAATCTTTACCGGCATCGGCTGCTCACTGCTCGCAGGCATAATCGGAACCCATGGAACTACTGGATGGGGTACTATAGTAATCATAATGGGTGCTGTATCGGTAGGCCTTTCCATATTCATCATGGTTTTCACAGACACCGAGCACCCTCCTGCCGCCGGTTTGGCCCTGGCCTTCGTTCTGAATACCTGGAACTTTACGACTGTAATTGTAGTAATTACTGCTCCTGTAATGCTGGCACTAATGAGATATCTTTTCCGTAACCATATCAGAGATCTGGTCTGATCCAACCGAATCTAAAGAACATGACAGTCCATCAAAAACTTGAGAAATATCATTGACATTGACAAAACACTCCAGCAGGGCTATACATGGGCTATACGCAAGGTGGTGTTAAATGCATACGAAAATTCAGAAATGGGGTAACAGTCAGGGGCTGCGCCTCGCCAGAAACATTATGGAAGACGCTAATCTTGTTGTAGGTGATGAAGTTGATATTAAGGTACAGGATAACATTATTACTATAACTCCTTTAAAAAGAATTCGAGGAAAACACCACATTGAAGATCTCATAGCTGAAATCCCTGCGGATTACAGGACAGAGGAAATCGACTGGGGAAAACCAGATGGCAAAGAGGAATGGTAAATGATGCCCTACATACCTGAACGGGGCGATATCATTACAGTAACCTTCGATCCTCAATCCGGACATGAGCAGAAGGGGCGACGGCCTGCTCTTGTAGTAAGCAAGAACCTGTTCAATCTCGGCACCGGTTTGTCTATTGTCTGCCCTCTTACGAACACATCGCGTAATTTCCCCTTTCATGTTCCTATTCCGGAAAACAGCAGCCTTACAGGATTCGTAATGGTCGAGCAGGTAAAATCTATCGATTTCCATTCCAGAAAAGCCATACTTGTCGAAAAGGCTTCTGAAGATCTCCTCGCGGAAGTACTTTCCATACTCGATGCCTGCATTTACTAACTCCACGAGCAGAATATCCTTTTCAGAAAATTTATGATTAAATGACTTCGACATGACTTTGAGAATCTCTGTATTATCATTCCCTTAATGATTCATAGATTGAATACGTTTATAAGAGAGGAACTTGCATGAAAAACGGTAGAAGCCTTACGATAGCAGTTTTTCTTATGCTGTCCGGCAGTGCAATATCGGACAGTAGCGCAACAGATTCTCTGCCAACGGTGGTTGTAGTAACCACAGGTGGAACAATCGCTGAAAAATACGATCCCGCAACCGGTGGCGTTGTCCCCGCTGTATCAGGGGACGATCTTCTTGCCGCAGTGCCAGGGTTGAGCAGTGTAGCCCATATAGAGGTAGTGGAATTCCGCAATATCGACAGTTCACAGATGACCCCTGATATCTGGAGAGATCTGAGCGCGGCGGTACAGGAAATACTCGAGCGGTCCGAAGTCCGTGCGGTAGTTGTAACTCATGGTACCGACACCATGGCGGAGGGAGCCTTCTTCCTGGAAACCACACTTGAAAGCACAAAACCGGTTTGCTTCGTGGGTTCTATGCGAAGCGGTTCTGATCTCAGCCCGGACGGCCCTGCCAATCTTTACAACGCTGTTCTTCTGGTTTGTTCAGAAGAAGCTGAGGAATGGGGCGTAACTGTAACCCTTAACCAGTATATCAATTCAGCGCGTCATGTTGAAAAGGATAATACAACCAATGTTCAAACCTTCGATTCCGGTGGATACGGATATCTTGGATACATAATCGGTGACCAGGTTATATTGTACAACGAAGTTATAGAAGATACATACCTCCCTCTGCCGGGTGAACTTCCCGAAGTACCCCTGTTCTTCAGCTTCTCAGGGGATGACGGACAATACATTCGTTTCGCCGTGGACAATGGAGCAGAGGGGCTGGTAGTAGTAGGTGTAGGCGCCGGGAATGTAAACGAGGATGTGTTCCATGCCATCCAGTACGCCCTGAACAGAAACATCCCCGTGATTGCCGCAAGCAGGGTTCGCTACGGGGAAGCGCATGCGCTCTACGGAGACCAGGGAGGCGGCAGTTCACTTATGGAAACAGGTGTACTTTTCGCCGGTGACCTGAGCCCATACAAGGCCAGACTACTCCTCATGCTGGCCCTGGCCCAGCCAGTTATGACTGATGAAATGCTCAAAGATCTATTTCCAGATCATTGATATTTGCTATGATATAGAGTCCTCTATCAGTATTATATTAGCTGGTGAGAAACAGAGCAGGTTTTTCCTTTAAAGGATACCAGGAGGGAATAATGGCAACTGTACTATACTGGTTCAGCGGTACCGGCAATTCGCTTTACGCTGCGCGCAAAGTGGCGGCCGGGCTTGATGACTGCGAGCTTTTGCCAATGGCAGAATTGTCAGAAAGAGAAAGAGTATCTCCGGACCATGAGATTGTGGGTCTTGTCTTCCCGATGTACTTCGAAGGATTGCCTAACCTGGTCAGGTCGTTTGCTGATAAGCTGGAAATCAACTCCGATCAGTACGTCTTTGCGGTGGCAACATTCGGAGGAGGTCCTTCCTGGGTCGCTGGTGAATTGAAACAGATTCTGAAACATCAATTGGACGCTGTTTTTATGGTTCCGATGCCAGGCAACTACCTGCCGCTTTATGATATAGCCTCAGGAAAGAAAGTAAAGAAGCTGTTGAGTGCGGCGGAAAGTACCCTGAAGAAAATCACTGAGGAAATACGAGATAGGAACAGATCCTCCGGCTCGGATTCACTCCCCGGCAAACTTCTCTACCGGCTTTTTCATAAGAAATGGTCCAGAACAGCTCCCGGGAAAGATGCTAAGTTCATGGTAACCTCCGACTGCATTTCCTGCGGACTCTGCGCCAGCGTCTGCCCCGTGGGCAACGTGATGATTGTGGACGGCAGCCCACAATGGCGACACCGGTGCGAGGAGTGCCTTGCCTGTGTTCACTGGTGCCCGGAGAGGGCTATTCTGATCAGCAGAAAAACTGCCGGTCAGAAACGCTATCACCATCCGGAAATAACCTCTGGTGACATCTGCGTTCAGAACTTAAACCGAAAAATCAAGAAGAACAATTCAGTATAAAGCTGCTCCCGTTTGCCTCTCTCCGGTAGTACGATACCGCTGTGAAAAACGGTGCTATAATTAGTATTCAAGCATTTTCAACGCACTATACGGAAGCATTTTCTCATTTCACTGCAATATGTTATAAAAACACCGGTATCAGTCAGGCTATTTTCAACCTTTACTGACCGTTTTCGCTCAGCTTTCACAGGTGATTTACTATCTTGCATATAGCTCAATATATGGACATACTGTTACTGCGTGAACACAAGATGTTGTGTTTTTTCACTTGACACTGGAATACAAAAAAATATACTCGAAAGGAGGAAATTCGAATTTCATCGACCACATTCGATATGTGTGATATTTTGATAATAAATGACCGCGGATTCTTTTTTGAGAACTGATTCTGCTTTTTTTCGAGGTAATTGATGGACTGGCTGATACGTAAGCGTGATGGCAAAATTGTAAATTTCAGCAAGCTGAAAATTGAAAAGGCTGTTGAACGAACACTCCATTCTTCATCTACCGATGCTGATTCCGGAGAAATCGCGGATCAGGTCGAAGCCGCCCTTTATATGAACTACTTCAGGACCGGCTCAATTCCAACCGTTGAACACATCAAGGATTTCATTGAAGAGACTCTTGTTCTTCGGAAATTAACTTCTGCCGCAAGGGCATTCATCCTTTACCGTGAGAAAAAGAACGAAGCCAGAGATATGGATCATCTGCTCAGCGAAATGGAGGAGACCGTCCCCGATTACCTTGGTAAAGTTGATTGGCGGGTCAAGGAAAACTCGAATATGAACTACTCCCTGCAGGGATTAAATTTTTATCTATCATCCTCAATAACAAGAAAATACTGGCTTAGTAAAATATATACTCCCAGAATAAGGGGGTTCCAGGAAAACGGTGATTTCCATATTCATGATCTTGGAATACTCGGGCCATACTGTGTCGGCTGGGATCTTATGAGTCTTCTGAAAGAAGGTTTCAGAGGGGCAAGGGGGAAAACTGAATCCGCTCCTCCTGTACATCTCAGAACAGCACTCGGACAGATTGTTAATTTCTTCTATACACTGCAGGGAGAAGCGGCAGGGGCACAGGCGTTCTCCAATTTCGATACACTGCTGGCTCCTTTCGTCAGGTATGACAATCTGGACTATCCTCAAGTCAGACAGGCTTTCCAGGAATTCCTTTTCAATGTGAACATCCCTACACGGGTCGGATTTCAGGCTCCGTTTACTAACATAACGATGGATCTTAAGCCTTCATCAACCTTCCGTGAACAAAAAGTGATTATCGGCGGTGAACCGAAAGATGAAGTCTACGGCGACTTCCAGCTGGAAATGGACATGATTAACCGCGTTTTTGCAGAACTTATGATGGAGGGTGACTCGAAAGGAAGAATCTTCACTTTCCCTATACCAACATACAATCTCACAAAGGATTTCGAATGGGATAACGACAATCTAAAACCATTATGGGAAATGACCGGTAAGTATGGAGTACCTTACTTCAGCAATTTTGTGAATTCCGATATGGACCCCGAAGACGCCAGAAGCATGTGCTGCAGACTCCGGCTTGACAACCGGGAACTCCGTAGCAGGGGCGGAGGCCTTTTTGGGTCCAACCCTCTTACAGGATCCATAGGTGTTGTTACTGTTAATCTTCCAAAAATAGGATATACATCGGCGGATGAGAACGAGTTCTTTAACCGTCTTACTGCTGTTATGGAAGCTGCAAGGGAATCCCTTGAGCTTAAACGGGATCTTATAGAAAAACTCACAGAAAAAGGGCTTTACCCATACACGAGCCATTACCTTCGAAGCATTAAAGCAGATCAGGGACATTACTGGAGCAACCATTTCTCCACAATAGGGCTGATAGGGATGAACGAATGCTGCGTGAATTTCCTTGGTGACAACATCCTGGCCGAAGATAGCCGAAAATGGTCTCTTAAGGTGCTGGACTTCATGCGGGAAAAACTCACGGAATTTCAAGAAGAAACAGGAAATCTCTACAATCTTGAGGCCTCCCCAGCGGAGGGAGCTTCCTACAGTCTTGCAAGAAAGGATAGAAGTGAATTCCCTGACACGTACTGTATGGGAAGCTCCGATCCTTATTACACCAATTCAGTCCATATGCCGGTTAATGAACAAAAGGATGTTTTCGAGCTCCTTGAACACCAGGACCCCCTTCAGACTAAATTCACCGGCGGAACAGTTGTTCATGTATTCATAGGCGAAGCAATTACCGACTGGAGAATGGTCCGAAAACTGGCAAAATCAATCGTAACGCGATACCATCTGCCGTATTTCAGCTTCACTCCCACTTTCTCAATATGCCCCGTTCACGGGTATATCGCCGGAGAGCATTTTCTGTGCCCTTATCCCCACACGAGGGAAGAACTTTCGGAATTTGGTGAAGTTGTAAACGCTGACGAATATGACAAGCTGCCCGAAGGCAGCTACACTACAATTAATGACACTGATTCGGAAGAGCAGGGAAGTCTCTTCCTCAGCATTGGAAAGGTTCCAACAAATGCCTGAAATTAAAGAAAAAAAACACATAAAAGCTATAAAAACTGAAGTCTATTCAAGAATCGTTGGATATTACAGGCCCGTTCAGAGCTGGAACAAGGGAAAAAGAGAAGAATTCTCTCAGCGGGAGTACATTTCACTAACCAATACCCGAGAAAAGGCTGATAGTTGATCCGATCCCTCACAGGCACCAGCCTGATCGAGTATCCCGGCAAAATATCATCCGTAGTTTTCATATCCGGCTGCAATCTGTACTGTCCATACTGTCATAACCCGGAGCTTGTCAAACCCGATTTGCTCGATAAAGAGTTCGGGCTCACCCATGAAGAAGTACTGAAGAAATTGCTGGATAGAGAAGGTTTCATCGAAGCGGTATCAATCACCGGGGGCGAACCACTTATTTACGGTGGAATTGTCAGCTTTCTCAGAAGCATTAGATCCGAAACCAATCTTTCTGTAAAAATAGATACGAACGGTACTCAACCTCAAATGCTCAAAGAGGTACTTCCCTATATTGACTACGTTGCAATGGATCTCAAGAGTTCTCCTTCAAAGTACCTGAAGGCTACCGGGGAGAAAGCCGTTTTCCAGGATGTCCGGGAATCCATTGGAATTATCATGTCCCTGCCCGCATACGAATTCAGAACCACCATGGTTCCTGGAATAGTAAACCGCGATGATATCATCGAGCTCCTTCAGGAAACTGGCAGGATCAAGCGGTACGTTCTTCAGGCTTTTCATTCCAAAAAAACCCTCTCAGCCGAATTTGCTAACATACCCACCTATCCAAAGGGCTATCTTGAAGATACAGCTAATACTGTAAGAGAGATGAATCTGGCTGAGGAAATTCTCATCAGGCCGTAAAATAGAAGCTATTCCACACAATTATCCTTTATAGAAATGAATTCCACTTCAGTTTAAGAACATTGCACCAGATGCGATTCAGACTGTAATGAATACTATTTCGAAGTGATGGATCCACTGGTATCATAAATCGTTATATACTTTTCATCTGGCACTGAAACCTTTCTGATAGGAGACATCATGGACAGAATAGTTGGATCGTGCGGTATCATCTGTACTGAATGCCCTGCATTCATTGCTTACAGAACCGATAACCAGGCACTGCGGGAGAAGACATCGGATGAATGGTCGAAGATGCATGGACTTGAGATTGAAGCAGCAGATATCAACTGCGTGGGATGTCAGGCTACCGAGGGTGTGCAGATCAGTCACTGCGCAGAGTGTGATATCCGATCATGCAGTCAGCAAACCCACAAACTGATCAACTGCGGACTCTGTGCTGACTACCCCTGTGAGCGAATTGAGAAATTCTTCGAATTTGTTCCATCCTGTAAAGAAGTTCTTGAAGAAATAAGCAGTTCGAAATAGATCTTGCCTGATCAAACAGGACTGTCCAATATCACTTAGATGGTTCATTCGTTTTATCTGAAGAGTGGAAGCTTTCCATGGAATTGCCCTTTACATACGAATTCTATATTAGTATATACTTATATACTGAAATGGAGATCAATGAAAACAGAGGATTATTCTCTTAAGCAGATGGCTGAACTGATGGGAGTGCTTTGTGTTGAAAGCAGGCTTAAAATAATTGCCCTTCTTCGGGATTACGAATCCCTCTGTGTGAATGCACTTGCCTGCAATCTCGATATTTCGCAGAGCGCAGTTTCGCAACACCTGAGAATCCTTCATTTCAGCGGTTTTGTTACTTCTCATAAGAATGGATACTATACCCATTACAGGCTTAACAGAGAAAAACTTGATAATTCTATAAAACTACTCACTCAGTTTGCTGTCAGACATGAACCAATTAACCCTAGCAAATGTACCTCGAAAGGAGAGAAGCCATGTGCGAACGTGAAGGAAAATGCCAGAAACCGGAAAATCTAAAAGACAAGCCAAGTGAATGTACCTCGGAACAGATACGAAAATGTCATGGTCCAAGTGGTCATCATCCATGCACCTCGAACAAAGAGGATAAGTAATGAAACGAACGATACTAATTGTATTGTGCCTTGCATCAGTCGGCGTCTTTGCCATAGCGCATGCCCAGGATGATACTAATACTTCTGACTGCGACAACTGCATAAGTGTGGACGGAACATGCTGCTGTGACGAAACAGTTGATGGCTGCACTGGCGACTGTGACGATTGCAACGAATGTGACTGTGATTCTGAAAGTGAAGAATGCACAGATTGCGAAAAAGCTAATTCGGATTGCGATGACTGCACCGAATGCGACTCGAACCATAATGACTGCGCTTCTGAAGAAGCAGTTGTTCGCCATTGTGGCGGATGCCGCTGACCTTAAGTAAACAACATCAAGAGCAGGCGGGAATCGTCTGCTCTTTCTTTACAAAATAGTGATCAGGATTTCACTCTTATAGAAATGTCCTCCTTTTCATTGTAGCCTTTCAGCGAAGATACAAGGCCTATGACAGCCCCTTCTATGATACTTGCGGGAAATTTGCTCAGTTCAATAAGCCTGCCTCCCAGTTTTACTTCAACATTGCCGGAGGCGTAATAACAATCCTCCTCCCTCTTCTCTCCATGAAGAATGGCTTCTGCCAGCCCCATGCAATCCATTCCGCATTTTCCGCATTCTTCTGCAGTCTTTTGTGGAAGAAGGTTGAATGTTTTCCTGTATATATCTTCAAAATCAGTACCGTGATTTTCTCCATTGTACTGTGCAAGAAGCAGCGAATCATCTTCGATGAGCTCGTTGTCGCAGTATGCAATGGGGACTGCCAGCTCATTGTTCGAACGCAGAAGGACGATGTCCGGAGGCATAGATCGTATCATCTTCATAGCGAATTCAGACCCCGGAAAAGATACATCGCACTTTCCTGTTTCATCCTCTGAGATAACACATATCTTCTTGTTCCGCATAGTAGTGCTGAAGATTGATATGAATTCATCTACAAGACTGTCAGTACCGGTAACTTTAAGACATTTCATAGTTATACCCACCAATTCTTAGAATACATGAACTGAGCTTGCCTTGTAAATATATGGAAGGGGGTCGGACTTCATAAGCGGCACTTACAAAATTAATATCTTTAAAATTTGCATATTTCTTGCCTCTTATTCACTCTACCCCTTGAAATCCTTAGCAATAATGCGTACACTAGAAGTACAATGGGAAGAAAAGTACGACCTGATTGGGAAGGCGCCCTGCATCACGTGATGGCTCGCGGGATAGATGGAAGAGCTGTATTCAATTCCGAAAAGGATCGCTCAGACCTATACCAGAGGTTATCTCAGCTCGTTACTGATACTGAAACAAAGGTCTACGCATGGGTAATTATGCCTAATCATTTTCACCTTCTTATTCGCACAGGATGCATTCCAATCAGTACATTCATGCAAAGGCTCCTTACCGGATATGCTATTTGTTACAATCTGCGGGAAGATAGGAAAGGTTATGTTTTCCAGGGAAGATTCAAGTCGATACTTGTCCAGGAAGAAAACTATTTTCTTCAGCTGGTCAAATACATACATATCAACCCGCTAAAGGCAGGAATAATAGATGATTACGCTTCACTATTGTATTACAGATGGTCCGGTCATGGAAACATGATGGGTATTCGATTAACACCCTGGCAGGATGTGGAATTTGTGCTTTCAAAATTCACAAAATTGAGCAGTGAACCCAGAAAAGAATACTTAAAATACATTAAAGAAGAAATGAGTGATAAAGAGACCCTAAAGCTGATATGGGGAAATTATTCAGTCGGTAGAGCAGGAATCACAGATGTTTCATACAATGATGCAGCGGATGAATGGAATAGATGCTGCAAAATCTTGGGATCCAGAAAATTTGCGCTGGATGTCATGAAAAGACTCAAATGTTCCAACGCCAGGATGTACATGATAAAATTGAGATAGTGCTGGATTGGGCTTCTGAGAGATGGGGAGTAACGCTCGATTCAATCAGAGGAAATCACAGGAATCGTGAACTCACAAACGTTCGCGCTTTGATAGCATGGATATGTTGGAAACGACTGGGATTAAGTAAAACAGAGTGTGCAAAACTTCTTCACATGTGCAGATCAGGAGCATCCAAAGCAATTGACAGAGGTGCTCAGCTTGTAGAGGATCGTACCTTCTCCGGAGAACTTAATTTGCTAAGTGCCGCTAATGAAGTCCGACCCTGCAAGGACTAGAAATTTAATTTGCTAAGTGTCGCTAATGAAGTCCGACCCTGCAAGGACTAGAAATTTAATTTGCTAAGTGTCGCTAATGAAGTCCGACCCTGCAAGGACTAGAAATTTAATTTGCTAAGTGTCGCTAATGAAGTCCGACCCCATCAGGACTAAGTGCCGCAAGTGGCGTCCGACCCCATCAGGACTAAGTGCCGCAAGTGGCGTCCGACCCCATCAGGAGTTCGATGATTTCGTTGGCCATCATGGCGGCCACAATAGCAACCCTTGATGAAAGCGTACCCAGAGAAAGGTCGCTTTCCTGATCTCCCACAATTGTCAGATTCTGTCGTCTGTCAACTCCGATTAAATCAGTTCTTCCAAAACCCGCAATACCCGAACAGGAGAACACCGGTTTGCCCGGCAACCCCTCAAGCCAGGATTCAAGGAGTACAATCTTCGTCTCCTCGCTGTCCACCGCTTCAACAAGTACATCACAGTCCTTAAAGATGGAACAGGCGTTTTCGGAATCGATAAGGCTGTTTCGGATTTCAATTTCAGCATCGGGGTTTATTAGTATCAGATTATGTTTCAGAGCTTCAACTTTCGGGTATCCTATCTGATCTCTGAAATAGAACTGCCTGTTGAGATTGGGCAGTTCGACAGAATCGAAATCGGCTATTATGAGCCTGCCCAATCCTGCGCGAGTGAGTACTGAGGCCACATTCGATCCTATACCACCAGCTCCTGCGATACCCACAGACGAGCTGTTGAGAATAACCGTGAGACCTGGAGGATTGTCTCGGAATGCATTCGTTTCTTCAGCAATCATATTAAATTCTAAACAATCATTTTCGTATGTGCCAGAGTCCATTTGTGAGGGTTGTTTCCGATCCCTTCAATTTGTAGCTTTCTTTGTTATATTCCTATGATAATTATCATAATCATTGCAAGTAGATTAAATGTACATACTGGCGCAAACATGGGGAGTTTTCTATGGCAAGCACGCACAACGCCGGTGAGATTCTTGAAGAACAGAAGGTTCTCGGAACTTTCAAGTACAACCCCAAACCATCCATACGAGGATATACAGGGGAAATACTTAGAGTCGATATCTCAGAACCTTCTTTCAGGATCATACCGGTAACCGAAAAAATGAAAGAGACATTCACCGGAGGAAAAGGGTTTGACCTCTGGATGATGTGGCAGGAAGTAACCTCTGAAACGAAATGGAACAGCCCGGAAAACCCTATATGCATAGCTGCGGGGCCGCTTGGCGGTACCCCTTCCTTCTCTGGTTCGGGCAAATCCATTGTAACTACCATATCCCCCACAACAGGGTCCGCGGTGGATTCGAATGTTGGAGGACACTTCGGTCCCCTCCTTAAATTTTCAGGTTTTGACTGTCTTGTTATCACCGGAAAATCTGAAAATGAGGTAATAGTCTTCATTGATGGGATGAATGGAAAAGTCCAGGTAATTGAATCCCCGCTTCTTTCAGTGAACTCCCATCTGGCCGCGGAGGAGCTGGCTGAGATGTACTCCGATAACGATGACGACAAGCGGCACATTTCAACGGTTTCATCCGGCATCGGAGCGGATCATGCCTGGATCGGATGCCTGAATTTCTCCTGGTGGGACTGGAGAAGAAAAGCCATGAGGCTGAAACAGGCTGGAA
>JAIORS010000109.1 GCA_021108005.1 Candidatus Aegiribacteria sp. | reverse complement strand
GAATAATCGAACCTGAAGGGTATCAATGACCCGGTAACCGATTCCGGAACTCCTTCAAGATCGACTTCACCCCCGGGAGATACCATCCTCAGTCCATCATGATACGATTCGTCCTCGGCGTAGTATTCATCGTACAATGTGTACACGACACTATCGGCATCAAATGTAAGCGAGTTAATATCCATACCCAGATTTGCTGCCCCCCCACCCCTGGAATAGGAGGAATACTCGAACAGCCGCCACGAATTGCTGTCCGGCACAGCAGGATATTGAAAGATAAGAGTGTCGGCTCTCAGCATCCTGAAAGTCAGATATTCCTCATCTTCTCCAACACACAGAAAGACCCGGCTTCCATCTTCAAGTGAGAATGAAAAGATGGATGTTTCCCCCGGCTGCAGAAAGGATTCTGAACAGACTTGAGATGGAACACAGACAGCGAGCGACAGCACGAAACAGATCGTTACCAGACCGTTCTTTTCTTTTCGATTCATGTTAACATATTCCCTTTCCAAGTATTTTATCTATCCTGGCACAATAAAACCTCGGCCTCGTCCTGACAAGTGGATCCGGTGTATATCTCAAGTATCTCAAATGTAAGACTATCATCATCTTCGTTACGGTCTCCAGCTTTTCCTGATCGCAGGATAACTCACCATTCATCACCATATTCATCGTAATCTGGTTGGCCGGATATAGTAATTGTAAGATCCTCTACCGGTTTCCAGTCCGTGAAATGCCAGGTTACATGGTTCCCGTCAACCTGTGGTGAACCGTTCCAGTCCGTCTGTACAGAGAACGAATTATATTCTGTGGATACTAAATAATACTCCGGAATGGTTATTGAGATCACAGCATCGCATACCATTCAAAAAGCTACCTGTAAGATGTTGCCTGCTATCCGAGAATAAATAAGCCTAAGATTTGCTCACCATACTGCTCGTTCTGTTCCCACAGGCTTTCAGGTGCTTCAAACATAAGAATGTAAACCTGGTCCGTTGAATCCATCCCGATAATAATGTAGTGAATGATGATGTCAGAACTACTGAGTTTCACTCGCAAAATGTTCATATCATAGGCGTCACATGTAACCACATCCTGTAGCAGCACTTCTCCCGTTGAAGCCAGTTCTGCGGCAGCAAACACAGCATACTGGCTGGGTTCTCCGGAGTACGTTTTCGAAAAATCATTGATCTGGTTCACAGACATACCTGTAAGGTAACCACCATCCGCTTCTATATTCTCCCTGGTAATAAACAATGCTTTTGTATTGCCGGAAGATTCTTCCGTGACAAACCAACCGTCAGGCTTCAGGAATGAACCGACTCCATCGGTTGATTCAAACCATTCGTATCCCTCCGGAGGAGCAGAAAATGTCGAAATGTCCCCTCCATGGGTGCTGGATAGAGCAGTCAGAACCGTGAATAAAACATAGTATTCCCGACTGATGTGCAAAGTCATCTATCTTTCCGTCCTTCCTTCTTGTTAGGCCGGTTTGCGAGTCTTCCGGGTGACAGAAAACTGGATTTCTTTCACCCGAAACTAATGATAACGTCTTGAACTCTCACCCGTCAATGAAGTAATCGCAGAGCTTTTCAGGTTAATTTTCCGGAAGAAATTCCTCTAAAGGGTGAGCACATATCTGAGGAAGCACAGACTTGAGTATCTTTTTAAGAACGAACCAGAACATTATAAAGAATCATGAAATTGCGGCCTTTAATAAGGGGCACGCATCTGCATGCCCCCTCTTCTCAATCACCGGTGACTGGATATTACTGGAGGTAAATGCTGGTCAGTTCATCCTCTAAATAGTACTCACCTGGTATTTGTTCTACTTTGCTTATGACTCCCTCACCATTACTACCCCAGTATTGGATGTATGTCTTTCCAGGTTCAGAGGAATCGGTTTCTTTCGTACAGGCACAATTGTTGTAAGTACCAGCTGGAGCAACTACCTGAGCGGACAGACTGGTGACTTCAATCTGCTCGGTAGGGTTAATACCTGGCACCCAGGTATCACCGACTACCGCGTTGTATTTGAATGGCACAGAGTATACTGTTGATGTAGTATCGTAATAGAGCCTGAATTCATCCGATTCATTCCGCACATAGATAGACACTGTGGTTGATGAAGTGTCGGGTTCTGTCATGTTCAGAACATCATCAATCCTGTAGAGCTGAAACCCGCCAGTATGGGTAACTTCTGAAGCGATTGTTCTTGTCAGCGTTCCTGCAACAGTCGTTGTATCTCCTGTGTCAATCGTGTAACCACTCACTGCAAATACGTAGTAATTTCCTACTGTCATCGAAGCTACATAGTTGGGCTCTGTCGGTCCGGTTGCGCTGTCGCCACAACCTGCTGCCAATATCAGCAAACTCGTTGCAACAGTTACCTTTAATATATTCATGATATCCTTTCTGTTAAGTAAAAGACAACCCACGAAAATTACATATCCTTCTGCAGCTTACTTGTCAATGATATTACCTGTCCAACAAGACGGATGTATTACCTATATGGACCGATCAGCTTCATTAAAGCACAAGTAAAAAACTCCAATTATCAATAGATATTTGTCCGGTTATGTTCACTGCGGGATTATCGGAAGTTCACGAGCGATAGACCGCATTTACTTCTGGGCACTTCAATAGACATTCAAGTAGCTGAATAGACGGCGCGGGCAGGGGGTGTGGTAGCTGGAGCATCTGTAAACTCCAATTCATCCGCGCATAACCAGTCAGAATCAATGCCCGGTTGTTCGAGTAAAACAGTATCCGTTAGATCACAGATCTTGCTGAGAGTAACCTTGATTTCCCCGATTAAATAATCGCGAGGAGTGACCTGCCGTCGCTTCATTTCTTTTGCGCATCTTTCAGATCGTCTGCCACTCCCGCGCCCGATCAGTAAGCAGTAAATTTCATTATGTTGTCATGAATGAAAAACCTGAGAGGAATAGATAATGCTGTCTCCGGAAGTACCATTTCAGTCCCCATGCCCATGCGGATCCGGCAGGAAATACAAAAATTGCTGCTGGAAACGGGAAAAAAGGGAATATGCCACAGGGTGTTCCGCGATATCGGATGTAATAATTAAAGTATACAGCTTCGTTGTGGAAAACATGGAAGATGAATTGTGTGGAGTAACGGATAGAATCTTGTATAAGCTATACGAGGATTACGACAGCGATCTCATCGATAAGGTCGGGGATGAGATGAACACATACATCATAATGAATATCAACGATATCTGTGCCTGTGATATCAGGCTTGATGACGGAAGCAGTGTCATTGATGTTTACCTTGATGAGCTTGATAAAGAACTTAATCCCATGGCTCTTGAATTCCTTTTGAACTGGAAGGAGGCCAGTTTTTCTCTCTTCGAGGTTATAAAGGTGAATTACGGAAAATCCATGGACATCAAGGATATGTTCACCGGGAAGACCTTTACTGTTACCGAAACAAGACTGTCTGAAACCGCGGAACCGCTGGATGTATTCGTTGGAAGAATCGTACCGGTTGGAAATGAATACTTCCTTCCGCCGTCTTTTCTACCCATTTTTCCTCTGGATACAGATTCCATAGTCCTGAATCTGAGGGAAACAAAGAAATACCTATGGGGTTCAAGAACCCTTACCTGGAAACGTTTCTTCAAGAAACACTGGGGTTTATTGCATCAGATCTGGCTTGAACGTTTGCTCCTCAAGCGTACGGGACCTAAACTTGTAAACATGGATGGTGATTCGATAATGGCCTTCAGACTCACATTCTCCCTGAAGGAAGGGAGCAGTTTCAAGGCAAACATGATCCTGAACTCCATTCCTGACATAAACAAAACCTCCGACACCACCTTCGATCTTGTAGTGGATACAAGGGACCGCAAGGACACCACACTTGATAATATTCTCATATCAACTTTCGAGCTGTCAGAAGAGAAGCTGGTTGCGGAAGTCAATTCGGAGAACAGAGCTGAAAGTATCATTGCCCTGATCGAAGATAAACTGGGCGATCTTGTAAATAACACTGAGCAGGAACCAATATCATTCGATCCGGACGCAATGTATAAAAAGACAGAACAGGATGAAATTCCCCTCGAGATCAAGGAAGAGATCATGATGAACTTCCTTGATGATCATTACACCAAATGGATGGATATGCCCATTCCAGCTTTGGGCGGAATGACTCCAAGGCTGGCTGCGAAAAAGCCTGGATCATGTAAGAAACTGATTCAACTTATGAAGGAGATGGATTCACGCCCATCTTTCGGGGGAATCGATTACGACACGTCCTGGTTATGGGAAGAACTTGGATTGAATAGACCTTAGGAACCTGTGGTAAGAAGTCC